>NZ_JAVHZY010000019.1:0-88754 GCF_031119655.1 Phocaeicola sp. GP0067 | reverse complement strand
AGGAGGTTGTTTCGGCAATGCCGAAGCTCCGGATGATGACCATTGCAATCCCGCCCACGTTTGGAACTTCTCTTTTCCGGTTTACCCATAATCAGCCGCATAGCGGATGATTACGGGTAAACCGGGAATGAGAACAGTCATTCCGATGAAGGGGAGGGTGGGAAAGAATACTGCGTGAACGCAAATTAATGGGATTACCAGTAACTCCAAGCGTTTTTTGCTACTTTTTTGGGGTGCTTGCCAAAAAGTAGCGGACAGCAAAATACCCTCCCTTCCCTAATCCAAAAGAAGGGAGAATGTGCTTCATTGAAGGTATATAGGTTCCGTTCCCTGATTATAACAATACATAGTGTTATTTCTGAAACCATCAAAGCATATATGAAAATCATCGAAATCCTGTTCCGTGGCCAAACGAACCTTATCACTCAACAAAACCATGCATTGTTTATTGACAGATGTAGCCAAAGAGGTAGTACGTCCCGGCTTTATCTCCAATGCCACCACATAAGAAGTCCTTCGTGGATAGATATACCCAATAATTTCCTCATTGAGTACAACCAAACGAATAACATCTTCATTCAAAACGGGAATATTATTAATTTTGCCCATCATTGTTATAATATAAATCAGTTTATAATCATTAAAATACAATATCATTACAAATGATACCTATAATTTTTATAGGTAAACTTTTCCACCGAGACCACCTCATAAAGATAGTCTTCATGGCAAGAAGCCATTATACAGTTCTCACATTCAAGAATAGGATTTATAACTACACGGAATTTAATAGTGCCGTCCACCAGAACAAACTCCACCCGATTAAAGAACCCTTGTAGAGAATGCCCTTCCTTATCCATCAGACGCACTACTTCACCTGTAAAAACAGCCAATTCCTTAGCCTGCCATTTCGCTTTACGCAAACAACTGTTCGCCGCTTTGACGTTCTCATTCACCTCTTTTGTTCTTATTGCTTTCATACCAAAATCCTTTTTACATATTTATCTTGTCAAAAATCAAAAGTCAGCTGCGTAGCCCTTGCGTTGCTCTGAATCGACCTCTTCAATTCAGAATTATCCTCCATTGCATTTTCAAGTTTCCTAATAAAAGAAGTGTCACCTGCTTCCGTTATCTTTAAAATAGGCAACCATACTCCGGCTATCAGCTGTAAATCTATATGATAACTTCTCCAATGCTGCATTGTCAATGTATTCATCCATGCGACTTCACCGGGTACGCTATTCATCATCAGATTGACAACGGTCATCTTTACACAAATCAAATCTATATCCGAGCCATAACAAAAAAGCCTTCCTCCATCATTCTCTTCCGCACATTTTTTTACAGCGGAAAGTAGCATCCTGCCGGAACCACAGCACGAATCACAGACCGACTGTTTAGGTTTCAGCCTATTTCCCCCCATACATGCCATCAAATCAGCAACGTGTATCGGGGTAAAGAACTGTCCGTTATTCCCATGACTGACACACTCCATGAACATATCTCCCAAGACATCGCAAAATCCTTCCGAATATTCAGACACCCTATAAAACATTTGAACAAAAAGTTCCATTTCATATGGCTTATATCTTTTTTCCACTCTACGATAATCCTCCGCCAACATCCCGACAGACAAATAGTAAAGACAAACATCCAAAAAATCCCGAAAGGCTTCTTCATATCCCCGACTGAAAGCAAGCTTTTCATAAAGTTTCATTATCTCCTTTGGTATCATACTTTTCTGACTTCATTATTCACAACATTCTATATTCCTTGTGCCATAGATTTTATCAAAAGCCGCTTTTATCTCCGAGCGATATTTACAGTCCTTCTCAAAACAAAGTTGTTTTGTCCAAAAATCGAAATCAAAACCATCGGTATTATCAATCGTTACAGAAACATAATCAGTCATACCACTCTGACATACAACCGTATGCCGATTTACACAAAAGTGGTCATTTAAAGCAGTTTCTTTTCGGGTAATGCGTTCTACCATCTTATCTATCCACTTCATACTTATAATATTTTATGTAATTGCCCCATTCCAAGAGGCAGTTACGGTTATACTCATTAAAAATCGTTCTCGTTCAAAAACAGCACATCGCCTTTCATCACCATCCAATTAATCTCACTCAGATGATAGCCACAATGCCCACTCAAAAAAATCTCAATCTCTTCAGTGGTCTGCAATCTCCTGTCTGGGCTTATCACCGCAACATTACCGGAATTACAATCCAATACAGCCAGTTTCTCATAAGCCCACTCACCAAACTGGCAGAACTCGATAAAATTGGTATAGGTTATCCGTATGCTATTGTTTGCATCAAATTCAAGGGGTGACTTTGTAATGAATGAACCTGCATGATTCACCACCACAGAGGGGCTAATCTCTGCCAATGAAGATAAGCTGTCATCCCATCTAATCTCATAAAGGAAAAATCCTTTTGGCAATGAATTGCGGTCTATACGATAACTGGAAAAAAGACCGTCTATCGTTTCATTAATAACTAACTGTTCATAATCTCCTTCTAAATAGTGTACTCGTGACATAACTCGTTGTTTTTTGGGATTGTTAAACTTCTAATTTTATGCTTCAGCTAGATTTAAAGACCTTTTTTTAAAACCCCTTTCCGGGATGGCCTTTTCTTTCTGCCGACTTTTTTTTTGAGCTTTCATGCCCCATCTGAGTTTATGAGCCTTTTTTTTACGGCACACAACAATAAGGAAGGAGGGATTAAGAAAAGTTTTGGACGACAAAAAATGTTGGGGACAGCGAAGCCGTCCGGCGTTATTTTTTTCGGGACAAAGGGCGAAGACCGGAACTCTTTCGTATCCATCCACCGAAATAAATTTGCCGTTCAAAAACAAAGGGTCTCAGATGGGGCTATGAAAAACGCACATTAAGGGAGGCAGAAAACTAGGAAAAGGGCAGTACGGAAAGTAAAACAAGCCATACGGTTTTGCCTGCAAAACCGTATTCCTATCTCCCTGCCACAAGTGGCAGGGGGGAACGGGTTAGCAACGGACTGCCGGGACAAACGGTAAAAGGACGGGGCTGCAATACGGAAGAAGGAGGTTGTTTCGGCAATGCCGAAGCTCCGGATGATGACCATTGCAATCCCGCCCACGTTTGGAACTTCTCTTTTCTGGTTTGCCCATAATCAGCCGCATAGCGGATGACTACGGGTAAACCGGAAATGAGAACAGTCATTCCGATGAAGGGGAGGGTGGGAAAGAATACTGCGTGAACGCAAAAACACAGTATGTCATCTTAAAACAATATCTTTAAAAAGTTTTTCAGAAGAAATGCTTACCAATATCCTAATAATTATTACTTTTGATAACATAATACAACGATATGGAAAAGAAAAAGATTACAATAGAGGTAGAACCAGCTACAGCCGTAGCTACCGTCGGTTTATTGCGTGGGATATTTCCCAGTATCATCGAACAACTGGAAAGGCAAGCCGCAACAAACGGCAGCCCCTTAAAATTCAATAAAGTAGAAAATATGCAAGAAGTATTGGATGAGATTTATGAAAAGTGCATTGCCGAAACGAACCTCCGGGAGTTTGCCCAGGCGCACTTAAATAGTGACGGATTACCTAACTGATACAGAAATACGGAATCTGCCAGCCATCCTTATTCCAAATAACAAATGGTACAGAATTACACACCTGTCATGTGGGATGACAAAGCATTTGCCTTTGTCCCCTACGAAGCATTCAGTGATTTGCCACATTATCCCAAAGAAAAATGTGAGCAAATTTGCAAAGAGCTGAACAGCCTTATAAGACTATGTACTTATAGGCCGAAAAAGGAAGATATTTATTTTCATCCGGTAAGTTATGTACGTCGTTCCGGAGGTTTCATAGTTACGGATAATCAGGCATCCTTTGAGAAATGCCCCTATCCTGCTTGCGCAGACCGTCATAGCTGCCAAAAAATATGTGATTTGATGAACCGTATCATTGAAGAGTCTTAATTATATAAAATACCATGGAACATCCAAACTCCAAATGCAGAATAGCACAAGCTGAATATTTAAGTCGGCTACCTGAAGAAGAACGGGAAAATAAGGCCAGAGATATTAGAATCGGAAACGCCAGCTATATTTACCACCAACAAGCGGTTCCAATCCAAGAAAACAGATTGATAATGTATTATAAAGAGTGGTTGGAAGGTCTTCCTCCCAACATTTCACGCCATATGAGAATGCTTGGATTTGAAGCATGTAAGACAATGATTCCGTTTACGAGATATGTGAACGAAAGAAACGATATTGGTATGCGTGACTGGATGCAAGAGCATCTTTCACCGAGTGACTTCAACTATTGGCAGGAACTTTCGAAAAAAGCAGGTTCGCCAACATTTTAATCCCATCCCGTTCAATACGCTGCCTGAAGAATAAAAGGTGCGTATTAAACGAGAATATTTTTTAGCGTTTAGTCATCTCTTCCCGCACCAGTTCCGTTTCTGTCGGGGAGAGTTTCGGCAATTTGACAGTTGCCGGACTTTCTAACTGGTAAGCCTTCACCTCATTGATAAGCAGCTGCCAGTCAAAAAGAAATTCTTCGGAACAACCATGTTTACGATAAATTTCTTTTGCTGCTTCCAAAATCTCAGGAGCGCAAAAATCGTCTCCCTGAAAGACAACTGCCGGACGATCATTATTGATACAGTCTCTCAATAATCGTAACTGATCTTTCATTGTGTTTACCTATTATGCGTTCTGTTGTTTTACCATTTTCAAAAATTCGTCAGACGGTTTAAATGCCGGTATGTTATGAGCCGGAATAATCATAGTAGTATTCTTAGAGATATTCCGAGCTGTCTTTTGCGCTCTCTTCTTCACTATGAAACTACCGAATCCACGAAGATAGACATTTTCCTCCTTACCCAACGAAGTCTTTACCTCGTTCATGAATCCTTCCAAAACAGCAAGCACCGCTTTGCCGTCGATGCCGGTTCTGGCAGATATTTCCTTTACGATTTCCGATTTAGTCATTTCTTTATAATTTGAAAATTAGCGTGCAAAGATAATTAATCCAATGGATTATTTAAAGTCTGGCATCCGCAGCAAGCCCTGCCTTCGCCCAATGAAGTGTTAAATTGTTGCGTATGGGTCAAGTTCCTTAATCCGCTTACACAAATAATCAAAGCGTTTCTTGGTAAGCGGTGTGAGTGTATCGAGGTTCTTGCCATCGAAATTCTCTCCGAAAATAAGGTCGTCCACTCCTATGCCGTGATTGTAATTCTCGCGCACGCAATCACGCAGAATCCAAAGGTTATGCAGGTTCACCCAGTCGGCTGTAATGTTTCTGATTTTACTGAACAGCAGCGCAGCAGTGTAAAGGTAGTGTCCGCAATGGTTGTAGTCATGCAACACCAGCTTGCCCTGGTAATAGATGTCGAAATCCTTGTTTTCTTCATCTTCCTTTGTATCGCAGTAGAAGAATGGAATGTCTTTCAGACCGTCCCAATTAATATAAGTAGTTGGCTTCATAATATCTTTTTTGAATACGCTACATAACCTGTTATTTGCACACTTTCCATTATTCACAGAACATTTGATGAAACACTTCCTTCAGTCTTTTTATCTCACTGAAATTCAAATCTCCAATCTTTCTTTTCAGCCGGCTTTTGTCCACCGTGCGAATCTGATCCGTGGCTATCTCCCCATCACGCCCGGCTACAGAACACAGAACCCGGTAAGGATAGTTCCTTATGGTGGAGGTTATCGGAGCAATGACTACTATTGTAAGGTACATATTCAAATCTGAAGGAGTTACAACAACACATGGCCGTGTCTTTGCCATTTCACCCCCACGGGTAGGGTCTAACTCTACCCAATACACTCCATACTGTTCTACCATGTCCAATCCTCAAACTTTTCATCCTCAAACACATCAGGGATAAGCAACTCATCATCCCCATTCTCATGGGCACGTTTGGCAGCTTCCGCCCATCCCTGCCGTGGTTGTGCCTTTATCACAATATTGTTCCCGTCCAAAGAAATGCTCACAGCCGATTTCAAGGACAAACGCAACTGTTTCAATATCTCGGAAGGAAGTATTATCCCCTTGCTGTTTCCAATCTGAATAATGTTTGTTACCATAATGTTATAACTTTAAAATTGATTATCACAACACAAATATAGACAAAGTTATAACAATACCAAAAGAAAAGCCAACTTTTTTCCATTTTCACCGATAACCCGGCCAACGGCTGCACTCGTCGGGAGGCTAGTGCCCCCCTTGCCGTGCGGCGCTCCCCGACCTATGATTCTTATCATGTCTTGTGTCCTTTTCTCCGCTTCTAACAAACAAATCTGCATAAAATATAGATTTGCGTTTCCATTTGAATTTTAGTTATTTGATACCCTAACTATGAATAGCAAACAGATAACTGATTTTTAAAACAGCAGAATGTTTCTGTTTTATTAAAATAAAAAGGGAACAAATTTTTAAGGTAATACTTACGGAAAAAACAGACTTCATAACGTTTCTTTTTCGTACATTTGCAACAATATAATAAAAGCGAAACATATAATGGAGAAGCAAGGAGAAATCATACTATACCAACCGGATGAAGCTGTAAGGTTGGAAGTACGTTTAGAAGATGAAACCGTTTGGCTCACACAAGCGCAGATAGCAGAACTTTTTCAACGTGACAGAACCGTTATTACCAAACATATAAATAATGTTTTTAAGGAAAAGGAATTGGAAGAGAAAAGCAATGTGCATTTTTTGCACATTGCTAATTCCGATAAGCCTGTCAAGTTCTTTAGTCTAGACGTAATAATTTCAGTTGGATACAGAGTTAAAAGCGTAAGAGGTACGCAATTCAGGCAATGGGCAAATAAAATTTTAAAAGAATATTTATTGAAAGGTTATTCTATAAACCAACGGCTCAATGACATGGAATATAGAATGAACAATAGATTCTTCCAAATAGAGAAAACCATTGCTGAACATGATGCAAAGATAGACTTCTTTGTACGCACCTCATTGCCTCCGGTGGAAGGTATATTCTTTGACGGTCAGATATTCGATGCGTATAAGTTTGCTACAGATTTAATAAAGTCTGCCAAATGCTCACTTGTGCTTATCGACAACTATGTAGATGAATCCGTGTTACTCATGTTGAGCAAACGAAACAGTGGAGTATCAGCTACTATTTATACACAAAATAAACGCACAGCTCCAACTTGATTTAAACAAACACAATGACCAATATCCTCCCATTGAAGCTAGAACCTACAAAAGTAGTCATGACCGCTTCTTAATCATTGATAATACGGAAGTATATCATATTGGGGCATCGCTAAAGGATTTGGGCAAGAAAATGTTTGCTTTCTCCAAACTGGAACTTCCTGCCCATACGATAATTGATGTATTATGAAATAAGCTAATCACCCATGCGAGAAGCGGAAGAGAATATAAAATTCAAGATGGAAATTGACGTATTGGTTCCCATTCCACGTACTGTCACCCGTGATTTCACCAGTTTGAAGCACCTGCGTCAATGGCAGAAACGGAATGACATCGATGGTTCTCTTTACTGTTTTGCACACCGGGAATACCTGCTCAACGAAAAGGGAGAATGGGAACAATTTACCGTTATCGGCAAACAGGTAGTGACTATCGGAGAACTGGAAAGGCTTCTTTTGGCAATGAAGCAAAAGGGGTTCAACCAATACAGCCGTGAGGAATATGAAGAATTAATGTCTTCATATTTGAAAAAGTGAAGAATTAAAACCTTCATTACACATTTAAATACGAAAACAGGATGAAAATAGGATATGCCCGTGTTTCCACCAAGGAACAACATCTGGATATGCAACTGGAAGCGTTGAAGGCTGCCGGATGCGAGAAAATCTTCTCTGAGAAAATGACCGGACGTCAACAAAACCGCCCGGAACTGGATGCCTGCCTGAGCTTTCTCCGGGAAGGCGACACACTTGTCGTATATAAGCTGGACCGGCTTGGCCGTTCGCTGAAGAATATCCTTACGCTATTGGAAGATTTCAAGAATAGGGGCATCCAATTCACCTCACTGCAAGACAACATCAGTACGGAAGGCGCAATCGGCCAACTGATGAACAACATTCTCGGTGCTTTCGCTCAGTTTGAAAGAGACCTTATCTATGAGAGAACCCAAGAAGGCAGAAGAATCGCCAAGGAAAAAGGTGTCAAATTCGGCAGAAAGACACTTATCAACAAAAACAACATCGCCAAGCAGAAAAGCTGCATCCAACTCTATGAATCCGGAACGCCGGTAAGGGAGATACAGAAAATATTAAACATAGGCAGTAGCGGAACAGTATATCGCCTATTAAGAAGGAATGGAATTGCGCTGAAATCCGAGAACAAAAATAACAAATAACGAATAAACCTCTGCCCATCCTTCAAAGATGATTCTCAAAGATCGTCTGCAATTCCACCTCTCAGCAAGATTATAGGAAAGTCCCCTTCACGGGGACTGATTTTTTTTAATTTTAATACAATAACTCCATGCACTCCTGTACCGCTTTTTCCAATGCTTCTTCCAAACAACAAAAAGCGTCCGCATTACTTTCGGAGTCATACAACACATAATCTCCAGCCCTCACAACCACATGCCAGACCGCCACGTTTTGTTCTGTTTGAAACGTATATTCACGAGTCTGTATCATCCATTGGATACATGCTGCCAGTGTCGGGCACTCGCACATATACATCGGGGTATTCCTTCCCTCAATATCGGTGCGTAGCCTATCCTGTTTGTCATACCAATACTCACAAGGCACGTAATAGTATAATTCCTTCATCATAAGAGCTGTGTCGCTATTAACCAATCTCTCTTTGTTGATTTGTGTAATCAAATTTTCCATATTAGCATTATTTAAGTTGAACATCTGATTTATTCTTCAGCTAGATTCAAGACCTTTTCATTTTTTGTATCGGGAAGGTCTTTGGTCAGCCGACCTTTTTTTTGATGTCATTCCCCATCTGAGTTCTGAGCCTTTTTTCGGCATATCAAGGTCTGGATTGCAAGCAATAAGCCAAGTTTCACTTATGGAAAATGTCGGGAAGACACTTCTTCATCGTTATTTTCCATACAGTAAAGGCGCATGGCCGTAACTTGCCATTTGCGGAATCCCGAAACCTTTGCCGAGCAAAAAGCCGGACTCGGATCGGAGGAAAGAAGCCGGGGGAGGCAGCCCACAGAAAGGGCAATCCGATACAATCAAGAAATTAACCTGCTATACCCTTGTGCGAGTGAAATAATCCATCATAGACACTACATACCTAAGTAGTGGTATCAATACACCGATCACATATATCATAGCGTAGCCCAAAAGGACAAAAGGTAATGTTTTACGATAAAGACATGCAACAGCGAGCAATATAAACGAAAAAGAAAAGCCATAAACCCCATATTGAAAACCGGGTATCAACTCATAAACAGGTACGGGTTCCGGATGAAGCATGGCTCCGGCCACAATAGAATAAAGGCTGGTCAATAATATAAGCAGCGTATATAAGCAACTCTTAAGAATCCTGGGATCATTCCTTTTACAATAGAGAATCGTTCGGATATCACTTCTAAGAAACTCAATGCCCAGTAAGAGAGCCACCATAACGCCTGTATCAAAAGTAGAAAATACATTCATTCCGATCACCTTTGGCGCGAAGATATGTATTTATTCTGAAAAGCCACGTCTTTGCGTATTTTACGATGTCGCATCCGATAGTCCGGGAAGCATTTTTTTGGTTCTTTTTTGGGGTGACTGCCAAAAAAGAACCCCGAAGCCGAAATCCCGGGCAGACGGGATTTCTCCCGTCCACCTTACCTATTTTGCAATCTTCCCTCGTCCGCATAGCTATAATAGTTATTGCCTGCCACAATCACATGGTCAACCAAACGGATGTCTAATGTTTCAGCGGCTTTTTTAACTGCTTCCGTCAAGCGGTCATCCGCACTGCTGGGCTTGCGTGCTCCTGATGGGTGGTTATGTACCATGATAAAAGATACGGCGTTATAATACAATGCCTGCTTCATGATAACCCGTATATCCACAGGGGCGGTATTTATCCCGCCGCATGAGATACGGACTTTACGGATGAGTTTGGACGAACTGTTCAGCAACAGCACCCACATCTCTTCAGTAGCTATATCGCACAAAACAGGATGCATCATTTTATAAACATTATTGCTGGATAAAAGCGCAGGACTTTCAACTTGCCCTTCTTTCAGCCGTTTATATAGCTCAATCGCCGCATAAGCGACTTTTTTACGGCTGGGTGTTAGTGTTTCCAGTACATCAGACAAGCACAATCCTTCTATTTCCATCTGTTCATACTTATATTCTTCACGTTTCAGTTTCTCACTGTTCGTCAAGGTATAAATCAACTCGCTGTTTTCCATCACCCGATAAACGTCATTCACTTCAAATACGGTTCTCTTCGTTTTCATACTGCCAAAAATTAAAAGATTAATACTCGCAAACATCGCTTGTCGCCCCAACCATAAATTTTTCCTCAACTGATTGGGAACAGTGCATTGAAGAGAAAGCGGGAAAGACGGATCAGAACGGGATTGAACTGGTAAATACTACCTCCCGGAATGGGAGGATGGAGATTTGGCTTTTCAATATCGGGCGTTCCGGCCACGCCTACCTTCGCAATGTTCCTATCAGTTCAGGAAAAAATCATCATACCTCTCTTCCGGCATAGCCGGAGCGTAGAGCGTTAGGGATAGCAGGGAAAAGCCTGGAGGGTAACGAGGACTTGCAACGAATAGCCCGGTCAGAAGGGAACGCCCTGAAAAACTAATTCGGATACAGAAGATGAACAGAACCGCCTTCCAATCATATAAAAAAACGTGAAAATCAACACATACTTCCGAAAAATCTTTTTCCGAAAGTACGTATAGGGCATGTGAAGGGAAAATTTATTTTCCCAGTCATTTCTATGTTATCGCTTTGGGGATATTTAAAGGGGTTAGGAGTTTAGGTCTTTATTATGTATTTTGGTGGATGGTTTTACACAGCCGATACCTTTTATTTAAAAATTTCTCTCTTTTATTTCACTGATATACCGACATATAAAAAAAACAGGGATTACCTATTCCCTTCATTAACGGGTGGACGGTTTTACACAGCTGACAAGTGAAACCGGACGCTTTTACACAACTAAAGCAAAAGGAGTGGACGGTTCTACACAACTAGAAGCAACAAACGGGACACTTCTACACAACTAAAACAGGCAAAGCGGATGACTCCACACATCTAATCACCCCAATAGGGACACTTCTACACAACTAATTCTATAAAAAACCGTGAAACGTGGACGGTTCTACACAGCTGGATCGTCCATGTTCACCGCCCCGTCCGTCTCCGGAGATATGAACTCTTCAGGAGCAGGAGCAACTTCCGTTCCATTGGCACTCTCCAACTCTTCCTGTGCCCATCCTTCCGGAAACCTGCCGAATACAGCCACGAAATCACTGATATATATCTGTTTTTTCTTTTCTACGCTTTCCGGGGAGTTTGCCCATAAAAGGAACTCTTTATACAGTCCGGCATCTTCCTCCACCTCTTTGATCTTCTTCCTCCTGACAGCCATATCCGTGTCCGGGTAGGCAATCTCGACATACAGCCCAAGCAGGTTCTTATAGAATTTCTTCACCACGACAGCATATTGTCCTTCATCAAAATAGTGCAGCGTATGCCTAGGAAACGAGAACAACACGGTATATGCCCATCTCTCATGATCGCCTTTCACAAAAGAGAAATTGAAATTGGTATATTTCAGGTAAGTATTCATCTTTTTCAGTATCGAGGCGACCTTCTTTTTCCGGTCTTTGGGTTCGGCAATCTCTATGCCGAGCTTTTTAGCCAGCTGATCGACTGTCAGCACATAAAAAGGAGCCTCATTCTTGGTGGTCTTATACTTGATCAGGTAAACCATCTTGGAAAGTTCCAGATAGAAATAGCGGTAACGGCTGGGCAGGCTACGGTAATCCTGAAGTTCCAAGAGGTTATAGAGCGAGAACATGAAATTCTTTATCTCCGGGCTTACCACTGCCGAGTACAGCCTTTTCGTTGACTTCTTCGTCTTGAAATCGGTCATTATGTCGAAACGTTTCAAGATCTGCACGAAATTATAGGATGTACGGCCATCCTCGCCAATGGTCGGATAGCAGAGGTTCTCCAATCCCAGTTTATAGAGAGCCGCCTCAAAAACCGTCTCGATAGGATGGCTGATTCTCTGTCCTGCCGTGTCGGTACATACATATTCCGGCTGCATATTCTTTCCGAACATGGCCGCGAGCTGCCGGCTATCCAGCTTGCGCTGCAAGTTGGTACGGTCATACCCCATCTTACGGCAGAAGTCTTCTACGGAGAACCAGGAAGTCCCGAACAAGTCTTTGAGGTGATAGCTGCCCAGGTATATGATCAGATCGAGCATGACATTTCCACCTGCCTCATACAACCGTTCAATCAGCACGGAATTATAGCTTTCCCCAAGCACCCTAGGGACACGAATCAGTTCTTTTGCCATGATAATACTTACAAAATCAATCCTTTCTCTGTTTTCATTGCCACAAAGATAGGCATACCGGCCAACATACGCGTCATAATTATCAATCAGTTTTAACGGTATGACCGGTATGGGAAAAGGAGAAGTACTTTCCTGAAGAATGCTTTATCCGCCCTTCATCAGAAAGAAAGCATCTTACACCTGTACCCCATAGACATCCTATATTACTTTTTCAGTTCTTCCGATAAAAAGGAACGGTCTATCAATACTTGCACCAATGGTTTCTCTTTGACAAACTCATCAAGCTCACGCTTTATCAATTTATTGCCCAACCCTATGCGTCGTCCAAATTCCTCGAAATCCTTCCGCCCTACCTGATGAGCAATTTGACTCCACATTGTCATCTGTAATCGACTCAACCCTCGGTCTAAGGTGTAGATCGTTAGGTTATCAGTACAGCGAAATCATCCGTTCTCTCATGAGTATCTACTTCTGTGGTGGCTCATGTATTGAGGATGTCACTACTCATTTGATGAACCATCTCTCGCTTCATCCGACACTTCATACTTGTAGTTCTGATACTATCCTCAGAGCGATAAAGGAACTGACGCAAGAAAACATCTCATACACATCAGATACGGGTAAGAACTACGATTTCAACACGGCTGACACTCTCAATACTTTACTGCTCAATTGTATGTTTGCATCTGACCAACTGAAAGAGGGTGAGAAGTATGATGCAAAGCCTACATACAAGAAGTTCTCTGGTTATCGCCCTGGCGTGGCGGTTATTGGTGACTTGATTGTTGGCATTGAGAATAGCGATGGTAACACAAAAGTTCCATTTCATGGCACGTTTTCTCGCCATGGCAGAGCTTAAGTAAACTTAGCTCTGCTCATCTGGCTTAACGAAAACCTTCGTTTTCATCAGAAGGACACGCTGAAGAGGTTCTTTGAGAGATTTGAACAGAACAGGCTCACTATCAATCGTTTCAGAGCTGATTGCGGATCATGTTCCGAGGAAATCGTGGAGGAAATAGAGAAACACTGCAAGTCCTTCTATATCCGCACTAACCGCTGCAGTTCGCTCTACAATGACATATTTGCTCTCAGAGGCTGGAAGACTGAGGAAATCAATGGCATTGAGTTTGAATTGAACTCTATCCTTGTTGAGAAGTGGAAGGGTAAAGCATACCGACTTGTGATTCAAAGACAGAAACGGATGGATGGTGTGCAGGATCTTTGGGAAGGAGAATACACATACCGTTGTATCCTGACTAACGACTATGAATCTTCCGTAAGAGAAATTGTCGAGTTCTATAACCTTCGTGGAGGAAAGGAACGTATCTTTGATGATATGAACAATGGTTTCGGGTGGGACAGATTGCCCAAATCCTTCATGGCCGAGAACACTGTGTTCCTTCTTCTTACAGCACTTATCCGTAACTTCTACAAGGCCATTATCCAAAGACTTGACGTAAAGAGGTTCGGACTCAATGCAACAAGTCGCATAAAAGCGTTTGTCTTCAGGTTTATCTCTGTACCAGCCAAGTGGATCAGGACATCAAGGCGGTATGTGCTGAATATCTATACCTGTAACAATGCTTACGCAGATATTTTTCAGACTGATTTTGGATAACGCCTACAACTTATGGGTATGATACTGCGTATTGTCTCAAGTCGCATTGTGGGGTAAGGGGATGTTGTAGGCAGAAGTGGGTGTTTCTGCCTCAATTTATCTGATAATTCAGTAATGAGAGGACGTGTACACGCAAGAAGGACGTTGAAGGGCTTAGTTGCGGATTTGAGGCAGGTAAGAAAATACAAAGAATTAACAGCAACCGAGAAACTGAAATACCGTATCGCAGTGAAAATGACGGCAGCCGACTACTTCCGCCTGCTGACACGATCGCATGAGGCGGGCGTATCACCAAGCGAGTACATGAGGGAATGTTTCCGTAACGGTCATGTGAAAGAACGGCTGTCGGAGGAACATGCCGGATACATCCGCCAACTCTGCGGCATGGCTAACAATCTCAACCAGCTTGCGCGTAAGGCAAACGCCGGAGGCTTCCACGATGAACGGTGGGACTGCAAGGTGGCAGTGGCAAGGATTCATGAACTTATAACCAAGATAGGGATATGATGGCGAAAATCGTAAAAGGAAGCGACTTCAAGGGTGCGGTGGATTACATCATCGACAAGAAGAAGGATACGCAGATAGTAGCAAGCGAAGGCTTGTTTATGGAAAATCTGGAAACTATCGCCATGAGTTTCAATGCCCAGTCACGGATGAACGATAAGGTGACAAAACCTGTCGGACATATCGCGTTGAGTTTTTCCAAAGAGGATGAGTTACGGCTGACGAACCGTATCATGGCAGGCATCGCGCTTGAATATATGGAACGGATGGGAATCAAGAATACGCAGTTCTTCATCGCCCAGCATTTCGACAAGGAGCATCCGCACGTGCATATTGCTTTCAACCGCATAGACAACAACGGCAATACCATATCGGACAGGCACGAGCGTCTGCGCAGTACCCGCATCTGCAAGGAATTGACCTTGAAATACGGCTTGCATATGGCTGGCGGAAAGGACAATGTCAAACGCAACCGCCTGAAAGAGCCAGACAGGACGAAATATGCGCTTTACGACATCATCAAAATGGAAGTCGGCAGATGCGGCAACTGGAACGTGCTTATCGCCAACCTGAAACGGCAGGGAGTGGAAGTACATTTCAAGCATAAGGGGCAGACCAGCGAGGTGCAGGGTGTTGTATTCTCCATGAATGGCTACCATTTCAACGGCTCCAAAGTGGACAGGCGTTTCAGTTATTCCAAGATTGACGCGGCTTTGCAGCACAACAGATGCAGGGAACGTATGGGAATAACAGCCGGAATATATGAAACGGCTACACCAAGCGCACCGTCCGGCACGGCACAAAGCGAGTTGTTCAACGGCTCTTGGGGATTGCTAAAAAGCAGTGGCTCATCTTATAACACTGCTGATGCGGAAGCCAATCAGGAAATGGTGGATATACTTCGCAGAAGGAAGAAAGTTAAGCGCAAGAGAGGTGTTGGGTTCTAATATTCTGTACTAATCCAATTCTCACGACACTTGCGCTCTATATTCATTCGGAGTGTAACCTACCTCTTTCTTGAACAGTCGGGTAAAATGTTGCGGGTACTGAAAACCGAGATTATAGGCGATTTCATTAACGGTGTCGTCTGTAGATGCA
The DNA here is from genome assembly GCF_031119655.1 of Phocaeicola sp. GP0067. Classification (NCBI taxonomy): domain Bacteria; kingdom Pseudomonadati; phylum Bacteroidota; class Bacteroidia; order Bacteroidales; family Bacteroidaceae; genus Phocaeicola; species Phocaeicola sp. GP0067. Next base: position 72,983 of record NZ_JAVHZY010000019.1, on the reverse strand, counting down.
AGTTCCGTCTTGGCTATTTCAATAGACTTGTCATGAATGAAATGCAGGGCGGTTGAACCTGTTTCTTTTTTCAATAAATCACTGAAATAGTTGGGCGAGAGGCAGAGCTTGTCTGCACAATACTGTACAGTGGGCAAGCCTATCCGTTTAGCAGCCCCATCATGGAAGTATTCGTCAAGCAACCGCTCAAATCTTGCGAGGATGTCTCGGTTTTGGTTGTCGCGTGTGATGAACTGACGGTCATAGAAACGTGTGCAGTAATCAAGGAACGTCTTGATGCTGTCTGTGATGAGGTTCTTGCTGTGACGGTGTATCGGATGGTTCAATTCATATTGAATCTTGTGGAAGCAATCCATGATGATTTGCCGTTCTTCCACACTAAGGTGCAATGCCTCGTTTGTCTCGTAGGAAAAGAACGAATATTCACGCATTATCCGCCCGAGAGGTGTATTCCGCAGCAGGTCGGGATGGAACATAAGCAGGTAGCCATCTGGTTGGAACTGCATGCCGTCATCTTCCGCACCGAACACCTGTCCGGGCGCGATAAATATCAGTGTGCATAATTATTCCTAAGTCTGTGAAACCGGAACGCATGAAGCAGAATCTCGACATATTAGACTTCACCCTGTCGGCCGACGACATGGCACGGATAAAGACGCTGGATACCGACAAGCCTTTCTTACTCGGCTCGCACGAAGATCCAGAAATCGTAAAATGGTTCATGCAGTACAAAAACGCCTGAACATCAACAACCATATTTCGATAGCCGCTATCGACTATATTAAGAAGTTATTCGTATATGCCTTTATTGTAATCCGTCATGTACTGAGTAAATGTTTTGCCTGTTTGCTGTTTGAAGAAGCGCATGAGATGGCTCGGATCAGAGAAATTGAAATCATCCGCCATTTCACTGACAGTGCGGTTGGAGAATAGCAATTCGTTCTTCAGTTCCTCAAGCAGACGTTGTTTTATCAAATGGGTAGCTGATACTCCGAATTGGGCTTTTACTGAGTTATTGAGTGTGATGCGACTGACATGAAGCATGTCTGCATATTCCTGCACCCGCTGGTGGGTGCGGATATTCTGTTCCAACAAGTCCTTGAACCGAAAAGCGAAATTGTTTTTAGCAATTTCAGCGGGCAAGCAATAGGCGGCAGCGTATGTACGATTGATAATCAGCAAAAGATAATATAGTAAGGAAACAATGATATTGTACGTATCGGACACTGGATTCATCAGCTCATACTTAATCTTTCCGAGCAGCCGCATATATTCCTTCATTTCGTCATGTGTGGCATTGATGTAAGGCGGCGTATCTGTCTGGTAACAATACAAAAGGCGAAAAACGAAGAACTTGTCGGCGATAAAAGTACGCATGAAATCTTCGCGGAATATAAGGAACGTGTAATCCAACGCCGTCTCATCTACATGCCACTCTTGTTGCTGATGGGGTGAAAGCAGGAGAACCATGCCGTCGCGCAGTTCAATCTTGCGGAAGTTCAGTAGCAAATATCCGTTTGCCTTACGGAAAAAGTAGAAGCTGAAGAAGTCTGTCTTAAACCGCTTGTTTTCTGTCAGCACAAGTCCGATGTCCTTGTTTATGGCAGTATTGATGTAAAAATCCACGCCGCAGCGTGTCTTGTTGAACGGTACGCTGACCAGTCGATCAGGGTTGATTATCTCGTCCATATCCTTGTCGTTTTTGCAAAGATAATAATTTCATTTATCAAAATGGCATAATTACCGTTTTTTCAGGCATAGATGTTTCGCCGGATTCTTCCGAACTTTGCACCCGTAATCAATAACAAGACATATAGTCATGAAAAAGACATCTACAGTACAATTGGTGCGCAATGCCACCTTGAAAATCAGGTATGCGGGACACACCATGCTAATTGACCCCGTTTTAGCCGACAAAGGCACTTTGATATCGGCCCTCGGTGTGAATAAAACACCGAGGGTACACCTCACCATTCCTATTCAGGATATTATCGGAGGCGTGGACATGGTGCTCCTGACCCACAATCACATCGACCATTACGAGCCGAGTGTCCCCACACATTTGCCCAAAGAAATTCCTTTCTACGTTCAGCCCCAGGACGCGGACGCCATCAGAAACGACGGATTTACAAATGTGATACCCATCGAAGAAATAAAAACAATAGACGGCATATCCATTTACCGCACGACCGGACATCATGGTTTCGGGCAGATCGGGCAGATGATGGGACCTGTATCAGGTTATGTGCTAAAAGCCGAGGGCTTCCCGACCGTTTATATAATGGGTGACTGCCGATGGGAAGCATGTATCCGAGACACCGTGGAACGGTTCAATCCTGACTATATCGTGGTAAACTCCGGAGGTGCAATCTTTCCCGAATTTTCCAAAACGGACGGTCCTATCATCCCCGACGAGAACGAAGTGATGCAGATACTTGACGAATTGCCTTCGCATATCAAGCTGATAGCCGTACACATGGATGCCATCGACCATTGCCAGACCACCCGTGCAATTCTGCGCAATGAGGCAACGCATCACGAAGCCGACATGAGCCGGCTGATTATCCCGGAGGACGGAGAAACAGTTGTGTTATGAGTGTCTGCATTAAATCCCTGATAAAAAACATGAACATAGTGGTAGGGTGCACTATAGGATGCCCTTACTGCTATGCCCGTAACAACTGCCGCCGTTTCCACATTACCGACGACTTTTCCGTGCCTGAATACATGGAACGAAAACTGCGCATCATCGATACGTCCCGTCCTCATGTGTGGCTCATGACAGGAATGAGCGATTTCTCCGATTGGAAGCCTGAATGGAACGCAGAAATTTTCGAGCGGATCAGCAGCAATCCCCAGCACGCCTATATCTTTCTGACGAAGCGCCCTGACAAAATCAGTTTCTCCTCTGACGACGAGAACGTATGGATGGGCGTGACCGTTACGCGCAGTTCCGAGAAAAGGAGGATTGATGATTTGAAAAAGAATATCAAAGCACGACACTACCATGTCACGTTTGAACCTCTCTTCGATGATATCGGCGAGATTGATTTCGAGGGAATTGACTGGATTGTCATAGGCACAGAGACCGGAAACCGAAAAGGAAAGTCATATTCGCGCCCCGAATGGGTGCTTAGCATTGCAGAACAGGCAAAGGCTCATGGCATACCGGTGTTCATGAAAGAGGATTTGCTGCCGATTATGGGCGACGAAAGAATGATTCAGGAATTGCCGGAACAATTTACCAGACGAATACAATGAATATGGATACAATAAAGGAAATAGATGTAAAGAGTGTAATGACCAAATCCTCTCTGCCGGTGGGAGGATATTCGGTCAACCCTTATGTAGGGTGTCCCCACGCCTGCAGGTATTGCTACGCATCGTTCATGAAACGGTTCACCGGGCACACCGAGCCGTGGGGTACGTTTTTAGATGTAAAAAACTGGAAGCCGATAACGAATCCTCATAAATACGACGGTGAACGTGTTGTAATAGGGTCTGTGACGGACGGTTACAATCCGTATGAAGAAGAATTCCACCGTACCCGAAGGCTGCTCGAAGAGCTGCGAGGAAGCGATGCCGAGATTATGATATGCACAAAGTCCGATCTTGTCCTTCGCGATCTCGACCTGTTGAAGAGTTTTCCCAAAGTGACTGTGTCATGGTCTGTCAATACGCTCGACGAGCAGTTCTGCGCAGATATGGACAACGCCGTAAGCATTGAACGCCGTCTGAAAGCGATGCGTCAGACATACGAGGCAGGTATCCGCACCGTATGCTTCGTCTCGCCCATATTCCCCAGAATAACAGACGTAAAGGCAATAATAGAGGAGGTAAAAGATTATGCTGATTTAATCTGGCTTGAAAACCTGAATTTACGCGGGCAGTTCAAAGGCGGGATAATGACGTATATCCGTGAGAAGTATCCTGACCTCATACCGCTTTACGAGGAAATTTACAATAAAAAAAGGCTTGAATACTGGCAGGCATTGGAGCAGGACATTTCAAATTACGCCAAGGAGCAGGGCTTCCCGTATCGTATAAACGATCTGCCATACGGACGCTCGGAAAAAGGCAAACCTGTCATCGTAAACTACTTCTACCACGAAAAAATACGATTGACAAAATGAGGCTATGCCGGACTGATGCAGAAAAGTTGTAGCGCGGATAAAAGCACCATGTATGTGGATAATATCCGGCAATCTTCCGAGCGTATGCGGGAGATGCTCAACACGCTGCTGGATTTCTTCCGTCTGGACAACGGCAAGGAGCAACCCAACCTTTCCCCTTGCAGGATTTCCGCAATCACGCATATTCTTGAAACGGAGTTCATGCCCATTGCCATGAACAAGGGGCTGACTTTGATAGTGGAGAGCCACACCGATGCGGTGGTTTTGACCGACAAGGAACGTATCCTGCAAATCGGCAACAACTTGTTGTCAAACGCCATCAAGTTCACGGATAACGGTAGTGTATCATTGGCAGCGGATTATGATAACGGTTTGCTGAAACTTATCGTTGAAGATACCGGTACGGGCATGACCGAAGATGAGCAACAACGAGTATTCGGTGCATTTGAACGTCTTTCAAATGCCGCCGCAAAAGACGGCTTCGGATTAGGCTTCCTGCAACCAGCCGTTATCCAACAGCCGGGTTAAATGCGTCCTCCCTATCTCGGCCGTCCCTTGCAGGACGACACAGCGGTCTTTCTCCTGGAGCTTTCTTAATTCCTCCAGTGAAGCCGCCATTTTCTCCGCCATTGTTGCCATAACCGTTTTTATTTAGATTCTGATTATTTTCGTGCAAATACTCGTTTTTAGACACGTGTAAATACTCGTTTTTAATTATGTGCATTTACTCGTATTTGTTGCAAAAATACAATATTTGTTCCGATAATCAGCTACTAATGAAGTCTTTTTTTACTTGTTGTATCGTCGAAACGGCCTTTCCCGTGAGCTTCGCCACGTTCCGGATCGAGTAGCCTTTCTTTAACAAGGCGATCGCCTCCCGGTATTCCTCTTTCCTCTGTTCGGCCGTTTTCCAGCTTCCCGGCTTCCGTCCCAGCCTGCCCCCTTTCTGGATGTACAACTCCCGTCCGCTATTAAGGCGGTCGATGATCCCCTGGCGTTCGATCGCGGCCAGTTCCCCCAACAGGGTAGTGATCAGAGAGGACAAGGGGTTTACCGTCTTGTCCGGCCGTAACGTTTCCAGGTTCAGGTTTTGAATATACACGCATATTTTATGCGTGTGCAGCGTATCGAGTGACTTTAGGATCTCCAGGGTTGAACGCCCCAGGCGTGAGATCTCGGTCAGCAACAACATATCCACCCGGTTCTGCGGATCTGTGCAGTATTCCAGGCAACGGCTTAAAACCGGGCGTTCGATATTGGCCTTTCGTCCGCTTATCTTTTCCTCAAAGACCGCCGTCACCTCGTACCCCCGTCCGGCTGCGAACCTCTCCAGATCGACAACCTGCCGTTCGGTCGATTGCCTGGCCGACTGCGAGCTTACACGTGAATAAATAACCACATTCATCCCTTTTGCTTTTGTTCTTCCTTATCTATTGTTTTAATCACCTTATCCACCTCTTTCAAGGAGGCATTATTTCCGGATCTATCCAAAAAAGAAATTCGCTAATTAACCTATAATTACTATCTTTGCATTGTAATGCTTGGTAAAGCCTCTGTTATCAAAACACGTAACCAAGTCAAGGATATACCCGTTCATCAAGAACGGGTTTTTCTTTTGCGACAGCCCATTCATAAGACAAAGGATATTATAACAGGTCAGTAATCACAGCCGCCGGAATATCCAGCTTTGAGAAAGCGAACATCTTTTTCCCCAGATCCTTTAACGAGGCTCCGATATGGTACACGTCCGTTTCATCAACGATCAGGAAACGGTCGTGACTGTCCCGGTACGTCCTGATGTCGATAGGTGGGTACTGGCTGTTATGCCTGTCAAGATCAAGTTGGAGTTGCTGCGTGATACGCTGGGTGTAAATGGTGGCCGAGACACCGACGCTGCGTTTACTCAACATGAGCAAGACCGTTTCGTCCACATAGTTGTCGATAAGCACGATCGAACGCCTGGCCGACTTTACCAGATCGGTAGCGAACTTGTACGCATCGAAAATCTGGCCGTTATAAAAAATGCCTTCGACCGGGGGCAAGGCAGTACGCACAAAAAAATCTATCTTCTCGGTATGTTGAGCGACAGTCCTTTCAAGTTCTGACAAACGTTTATTAATGGAATACCCTTTTAAAAGATAGTCCTTTAAAACCTTATTCGCCCATTGCCTAAATAAAATACCTCTTTTACTATTGACACGAAACCCAATGGATATGATCGCATCCAAATTGTAATAAGTCAGATTGCGCATCACTTGCCGTTTGCCTTCCTGTCGAACTGTTCGGAAATCCCGAACAGTTGAACTTTCCTCTAATTCTTTCTGATCATATATGTTTTTTATATGCTCGCTTATATTTGCTTTGCTGGATTGAAAAAGATCCACAATTTGCGCCTGTGTCAGCCAAACGGTTTCATCTTCCAGCCTCACTTCCAACCTGACCGCTTCATCCGGCTGGTATAATATGATTTCTCCCTGTTCCATTACTTATTTACCTTTTCTTAATTCATCAAGCCTCTGCATCGCACCGCTGAACTTCTCACTAAACATCATATCATCGGGCAAAACAAACCAGGTGGGAATACCTCTCGACTGTGGATTACCTATACATTCATCTTGCCCGTTCTGTTTGCGGTAATCGTCCCATTCACTATAAGCGATGTTCCAACGAATACCTAATTTATAGGTATTTTCCCATTTAATAATAGCCAGTGAATAGGCCGGATCATCTTTGCCGTCATAAATCACTTCTACAACTTCAACCACCCCTTTAGGGGAATTTATAAACTTCGGATTTTTATACGAATAAGTGCTCATGTCTTTTATTTTTTATTCATAGCACACAAAGATACTCAAAACAAATATATACATATATACATACGTATGATTAACGTATAAAAACATTTATGGTTATTCTAATCTTTGATTAATTCCGGTACAGAAACAAAACGTACCGAAAGACGGAAACAGGATTTATTTCGGTACGCTTCCCCGATCGGTACAAAAAACACGCAAAAAACGAAAATACTACTTTTAGTCTTTTAGTATATTAGTATTTTGACTATATGTTGCGGACATGACAACCATTTAAAAAACTGAATTTATGAGCAAAGCAAAAGTAATCTCCGTATTGAATCACAAGGGGGGAGTAGGAAAGACCACAACCACGATCAACCTGGGCGGTGCGTTACGTCAAAAAGGGTACAAGGTTCTTTTGATCGACCTTGACGGGCAGGCCAACCTGACCGAATCGCTGGGCTTCTCTGCGGAGCTTCCCCAAACGATCTACGGTGCGATGAAAGGCGAATACGACCTGCCGATCTACGAGCATAAGGACGGCCTTAGCGTCGTTCCCTCCTGCCTGGATCTCTCGGCCGTTGAAACGGAGTTAATCAACGAGGCCGGACGGGAGCTTATCTTAGCCCACCTTATCAAGGGCCAAAAGGAGAAATTCGATTATATCCTGATCGACTGTCCCCCCTCGCTGTCGCTGCTCACGCTTAACGCACTGACGGCCTCGGATCGGTTGATTATCCCGGTTCAGGCTCAATTCCTGGCAATGCGTGGAATGGCCAAACTTATGCAGGTCGTCCACAAGGTGCAGCAACGTTTGAACTCGGATCTTTCGATAGCCGGGGTTCTGATAACCCAGTACGACGGAAGAAAGAACCTGAACAAGAGCGTTTCGGAACTGGTACAGGAAACATTCCAGGGCAAAGTGTTCAGCACCCATATACGCAACGCCATTACGCTGGCCGAAGCCCCGACACAAGGGCAGGATATTTTTCACTATGCCCCCAAATCTGCCGGGGCAGAGGACTACGAAAAGGTATGTAACGAACTGCTAACAGAAATAAAGTAACCATATGGCAAAGAAGAACGATTTAAAAAACAGTATGTCGGCCGGGCTGACCGGGGGATTAGACAGCCTGATCCAATCCACGGCCGGGCAAAAAGAGGCTCAAAAGCCGAAGAAAGCGAAAACCGTGCATTGTAATTTTGTCATGGACGAAACCTATCACCAGAACTTAAAGCTGATCGCGATCCGCAAAGGCGATTCGCTAAAATCGGTATTGCAAGAGGCTATATCTGACTACTTGGATAAAAACAGTTCCCTGCTATAACAGCGTATCGGGAATATACAGGGCAAACACTCCACAAAAGAAATTCTCCAGGAAAAAGGTACGCAAAAAGCACCCCTACACATCAAAAAGTATATTGAAAATGCGATTCCCTATAAAGAACCCGTTGGCGGGATTAATCTTGCGTATGTTTAACCTGCCAACGGGTACGATATTGATAAACTTTTTGTTTAAGGTTTAACGTTTACGTTGCTATTTGCATCAACCCAGCCTGTTGTCTCTGCATCAAACTGGATCGGATTCAACACAGCCTCTCCCTGATCAGTATAACCACCACCGAAAATCAACGTGTAGATATGACGCTTGCCCGCTACCCATGTATCTCCGAACGGAACATAAATTGTTCCGTAACTATCTGCTGAACCCAACAGATAACCTCCGGACTGCTGGATTTTGCAGGTGATCGACAGGTAACATTGATGCGCACCGTCGGCTTTTATCTTGGTATTGGTGGCTTCTTCGGAAACTTTCCATGCTGTCAGCTTCTGTGGTATATTCAGCATAGGAGTTTTTTCGGAAATATCGGTAGCTGTGGTATTACTATTGACCTCGATGAATTTGCCTTGCACTACGGTAATAAAACCTCCTCCTGTAGAGCTTTCAGGCCAATCACCCACAGCCCAACTTCCCGTTCCATCGGCTGTCGCAGGCAATGTGTAGACGCCGCCCATTTTTACATTAAAAATCTTGATGTCCTTTATATTCACCTGCATGTTATCGTATTCGGTCTTTGCTTTGAATACGACCTGTGACAGAATATGCTTGAAGTTAAATTTCACTACTCCGTTGTTCTTGTCTTTTGTCTGGCCTTTGGCTATGGCATACATCACGTCGTAGTTTTCATGAGCATTGATACCAGATCCATACTCATCGGAGCAGGAATAAGTTATCTTTTGAGTATCCTTGGTGACTTCCCACATATAACTCCACTGCATGGCTTCATCAACCGTTCCGGGATTGAATGCGTAAAAGTCCAAAGCCTCGGTAGGCCAATAACGAAGGTCGCTCGCATTTTTATAATCCCACTTACCATTATTGTACACGATATTCACTCCGTCATGTCCAAAATCCGTGTCTACCTTTCCCATGAAGGCAGTACCATCCGCCGTAAAAGCGAACACGTCGAAATCGGTGTTCTTCAAGTTGGTGTTGGTAGTAGGGGTAGCCCTCGTTTCCGCCGCATTACTTAACACGTTAAAACCAATCGCATTCCGTGAGGAGGTTTCCACATTCGCAATCTCCTCGTCTGAGCAACCCATGAGTAGAGCTCCAAAGATTGCCCAAAGCATTACTGTACTTTTTTTCATAAATAAAAATAAATCAAATTGATACATATAATTAATAAACTCATATTACAACACTATATCCATATTCACATCATCCCAATCATCAACGTCCACATCAAATCCCGCACCGTCACTTCCCGGCTCGGATGGAACCTCATAATCAAAATTCAACACCAGATGCACATCACCGACATGCCCCACTACCGGGACATCATGCACTTGGCCGCTCACGTCCTGTTCCAATACAGACATGCTGCCTGAACGGTTCTTGAGATACAACCGGAAAACATTGGGCTCTCCTTCAAGTGCGGAATGTCCAAACGTATAGAATCCGCCTATAATCTGATTCCGTGAAACCATTCCATCAAAGAGCAGGCTCTCCGAAAGACCGGCGGGCAAACTGTCGGCGGACATGTTAAGCGAGCCGGACATGCCGGAAAGAGCGGCCCGCAAATCCGCCACCCTATCCAGTCCCCGAAGACCGTTCACCTCATACGTGTAGTGACATACCATGTTTACGGGAGTCAGCCGTACTATCTCCGCGCTTCCTCCCGGAATGTCCTTGAGGATAACTTCGTCTATATGGTCGCCACACAGCCAAGGTGGGGTGACAGCCATTGTCCGGTTATCCGGCGACTGCACATCACGCGTATCGGCAGTAAAAAGCGTGTAACTGCCGTTTTCTTTCCAAACCATCCCGTCGGTATCGTAGTTGAAGCAAATTACCCGGTAATCATTCTCGGGAAGCTCCACTTCCCCATCCTCTCCTCCGGGGAAATCAAATATCCACGTGTTGCTTTCATCGTCGGTCGGATAAAATACGACCCTCATGCCTTCAGGCTTGTCATGATTGGAAATCTTGGTCCAGTCGAATATTACCCGCACCGTGGCAAAGTGCGGATGATCGTAACATAAATCCTTATGCTCACAAGCCGTCAGTCCTATCCATAAAAATATGAACACCAGACTAAAGCGTATCCGTATCACTGCCTGCCTCCTTTCTTCCGGCTATAATTCCCCCGCCCGATCAACCACACCAAAGAGATACCCGCCTTGGTCGGGCCGAACCAGCGGCGGTTTTTAGTGGTCTGCCATACATAGTGACCGTCCAAAGGGATGTACTCCTTGTACGATCCTCCAAGGTAGCCGATTCCCAACGTGAAATCCACATTGAACCGATGTCCCACAGGTAACGAGTAGCCGTAAGCCACGCCTCCCCCGTAACTCCATTTATCCCCCAAGTAACCTTTCCCACCCAATTCGAAATCATAGGTGACGATCTGCCCGTACAATCCGACATGATGCCCGGAAAACGGTTTTTCCACCGCTCTCCGACCGAACCAGCGGCGCAACTCCACATCTCCCCCATAGATACGCCAATAATTATGCTTCCGATCACTTTTCCACCAGGCATACATCCAATTCCCGGCCACAGACCAGTTCTTCCCCAAACAGAACTCAACCCCGATGTCAGGTATCAAAACAGCGTCATAAAGCAAGTTTGTTTTCACCGCCATGCAAAACGGCCGTTTCTTTACCGGAGCTATGACGGTAACGGTATCACGGATGCACAACGTATCACGTGTATGTATATATACCGTATCTCTGACGGGATTTATCGGATCACTATCATAGCATATTTTCACCATCGACGAACGAAGTTTCGGAAAATGGAATTTATACAAATATGAGTATGGCCTCCCCCCTTTCAGTCTTTTCAGTTCTCCCCCCAAATAAGGGCTGTCCTGGTTTTCCAAACGGACGATCTTCTCCAACAAACGAAGGACATCCTCTCTCTCCGGAACATTCACATCCGCTCTCACCATCGTTATAAGTCCGTTCCAGTCGCTTCCCGAAAAATGAAAATCCTTCTCCAATACCGGAATCTTTATATAAGGTGATATATACCGCCACAAAACCTCTGCTCGTTTTTCAGACAGCCTTCCATTCAACAGCCCCCCTCCTTCCGGGGAAGCTCCTCCTATTATTTGAATTTTCCTGATAAGACGGACGGAGTCGTTCAATGCGGAACAGATTTTAGCAAACCGCTCCATCTCGTTCCCATTGTCAAGTAAACATGTATCTATATTTACCTTTCCTTGATGAAAATAGATCCTTACCGAATCACGCTTCTCCTGAGCGGATATTTCTCCGCTTATACTCAACACGAGCACGAACAATACACATTTAATATAAAAAAAACATCTTTTCGTCATTTAATCATTTGTTAATATGACAATCCAAACCCAGGCTTTTACACCCCCTGAATTTCAACCGCTAAAGATATGCACTTATAAACCAACCTCCAAAGCAAAAAACAAGTATTTTAAACTTATAAATACTTAAAAAGACAACCACACAACAGCTACAACACTTACCACAGCAGCCAATCACGCTTACACAACAATTAAAAACACTTAACATCATAAAGAAAAGTACTTAAACATACAAAAAAAAAAAAAAAAACAGTTATTTTTGCAGGAAACATTATACTTAATAACACTTAAAACACATGAAAATCAGCACAAAAGCCGCCTCTTTTCTAAGTTCAATAAAAACTCAAACTTACGACAAAAAAGAAAGAGAAATGATAATAACGTATCAACAAAAACGAGTCTTTCATCTATCCCTGCTCATGCTGGTCTTATGCGCACCCATATACATATATTCAGTTCCATTTCCCAATGAACAGTTTTATTATATTAACAGCGTATTATTCCTGTTTATCATTATGTGCACTCTCGCTTATTTTAAAAAGAGAGTAAATCTGACCACGACCTTTTCCATTATACTGATAGCCATACATATCGAGATTTTTATCGAAATAATTTATTGCTCAATATGTAGCGGATATGAATATAGTTATCAAAGAGCATTGATAATGAGTAACATTACTATCTCTCTCTTATTTACCATGCTTTCCATCTGTGCCTATATGAGTAATATCTCCATCCTATTGTCCTCCCTTACCATAGCTTCCTATACAATCTGCACACTTATCACCGACGAACCGTTCCTATACAGTTATCTGCCTTTGATCATCATCATATACACCATGATCCCCTTATTAGGAAGATCCTTACACAGTAATATCAGCAGCTTGCTAAAAAGTAGCAACTTGCTAAAAGAGGAAGAGGAAATGCTTTTGAAACGTCTCCAAATGAAAAAGGAAGAACTATTCGCGTTCGCCGAGTTGTTAAGCGAGAATAACCCGGAAGAAAAGACAAGCTCCCTGTTAAACATAATAGGGGAACAATCCAAAGAAAATCTTTTTACAGCCCTTGCCGCATACCAGAAAAAGGAAAAAAGTAAACTTGATACAATCAGGAGAATATATCCCAATTTATCCCCGTCCGAATTAAACATCTGCCGTTTAATACTGCAAGACAAGACCGTCAGCCAAATATGCGAATTATTACATCGGAGTAGCGGAAACATAACCAGCCAACGAGCGAACATACGTGCCAAACTCGGACTGAAAAAAAGCGACAATTTAAAAGAAGCATTACAAGAACGCATGAGGCTGTATGAAGAAGAAGAACACCGGCAAGAAGAGTTTTCAGCCATGCGTTAGGGATTGCAGAGTAAAGCCCACAGCCTTTAGGCGAGGACTTGAAACGTAAAGCCCGACCGTCCCACAGGAACGCCCAAAAGAAAAAGAATCCCCCGAACATTCATCCGGGGGACATCCAAGCCGTCACATCAATTATAATACAGATTCAGATCATCCGTGCCAATCTCCTTTCCGTCCCGGAAAACAAGGCGTAAATCAATCCTCTCTCTGTTTTCATTGCCACAAAGATAGACATACCGGCCAACATACGCATCATACTTATCAATCAGTTCTAACGGTATGACCGGCATGGGAAAAGGATACACCTATATTGCATATAGCGGAAAATTTGTAAGATTACCCTGTACTTTATAAGGCAACATAGAAAATCTCTCCGCATGCAATTCCGGTCTTTTTCCCAGTAATGCTGTCAACGAATTGGCCCGGACATTCCCTTCGGCCTTCACTTCTATCGGCACCATTTGGGCATTACGTTGAATAACAAAATCCAACTCAAGACGCGAATTGTCTGTGTTATGGTAATAAATCGGTGACACGCCCTTACTTTTCATCTGCTGCAATACATACTGTTCAGTCATTCCTCCCTTGTATTCCTTAAATATGTCGTTTTTAATCAAGACTTGGGCCGGATCTGTCTTGACCATAGCACCCATAAGCCCCAAATCAACCATATAGAGTTTGAAAGCCGACAGGTCTTCATAAATATCAAGCGGAAGCTCCGGTTTGGTACATCGAGGCACTTTATACAACAACCCGGCATTTACAAGCCATTGAATGGCCATCTCAAAATCATTGGCTCTGGCACCTTTTCGCAAAGCTCCGTAAATGAATTTCTTGTTTTCTTTAAATAATTGGGAAGGAATGCTGTTCCATACCATTCGGACACGCGGAACCTGTTCTTTGGGCGCATGTTTTGAGAAGTCAAGATCATAGCCTTGCAAAATCTCCGACTGTATTCTTCTGACTTCCAGCAAGGAATCCGTTTCTACATATTTGAGTACAACTTCCGGCATACCACCTACATAATAATATTGCCGAAGGAGATCCGTATATTTGTCATGCAGGAGGCTTATCGTTTCAAAATCCCCACTCATAAGCAATTTACAAGCTTCTTCTTCTCCCTTGGCGACAAGAAACTCTTCAAAGTTCATAGGAAATATATTGATGACATTTACCTTCCCTACGGGATAAGACACATCCTGATGAAGGGATATCCCCAAAAGTGAACCTGCCACAGCTATATGATACTCCGGAACCTCCTCTTTAAAATACTTCAAAGATTCCAGTGCTTCCGGGATATCTTGTATCTCATCAAGGATAATAAGCGTATCACCCGGAGTAATGTCAACGGAAGTCATCGCACGCAGCCCCCGTAAAATTCTGTCAACATTGAAATCCTGAGAAAAAAGCTGGCGTGCAAGGTTATTCTTACGGCATACCACATAAGCCTCTTTTTTGTATTCAAGTTTGGCAAACTCATGGAGCAGCCATGTTTTCCCAACTTGTCGGGCACCATTTAAAATCAGAGGTTTTCTATCCTCACGGTTTTTCCATTCTATAAGTTGTTGCAAAACAAATCTTTTCATCTACAAACAGCATTTTTATACATGTAAAAACAGCGTATAATACATTTATCCGCACTTATTTAAAGCACAAATATACTAAAATAAACAGATAATAGAAGCAATCTTATACATTTTTCCGCACTTTAATCAACTCCAATGGAAAGCAGTAGCCAATTTAGGATTGCCTTCTCCACGCTCGATGGCCACCAGCGTATTGATGCCCACGCCCGCCAGTTCGGAGAAGTTCCAGCTGATTGACCTTCAAACTCTTCCTGCACTCTTTAATCATCTTTCCTAGCTCTTTCATATTCACAACACATTGTGATTTTAGTCAGTTTTCATCCTAGTTCAAAGAAAAAAACAGCCGATAAAGCAACTATAATCATTGTATTCATATAGATTAACATCATATATTCAAGTTAATCTATATATTTACATGGATTATTTGTATATTTGCAAAAAAGGAACAACCATGTGGAATGAAATGAGCAATCCAGCTGTGCTGATGAGAATCGGCCAGCGCATCAAAGAGACACGTATCAGGCAGCATATCACGCAGGAAGAACTGGCAACGGCTTCCGGTGTAAGCCCCTTGACCGTTGCGAACATCGAGAAGGGCAAATCGGTATCGCTGCTGTTGTTCATCAGCGTACTCCGCTCGCTCGGCCTGCTGGAGAACCTGGAGCAACTGGTACCGGAAATCCGGGTCAGCCCGATAGAGCTCAAAAAACTGCAAGGAAAGAAACGCTACCGTGTACGCCATTTAAAACAAGATAACCATGAATGATTTGATAGTAGATGTAAAGCTATGGGGAGAAAGCGTAGGCTCTCTCTATTGGGAAAAGGAAAGCAATGCCGCCTTGTTCGACTATGAACGGAAGTTCATCCGCTCCGGTCTTGACATTTCTCCCATCATCATGCCCATCAGCCAGTACAGGAACACCCCCTACCGGTTCCTTGAAAACCGTACCGACTGTTTCAAGGGGTTGCCCGGCCTGTTTGCCGATTCACTGCCGGACACTTTCGGAAACCAGATCATCAATGAATGGTTTGCCAGCAAGGGATTGTCCGGAGAAGAGATTACCCCTTTAGACAGGCTTTGCTATGTAGGCAAACGTGGCATGGGCGCACTGGAGTTTGAGCCGTCCTCGCCAATCAACGGCATGAACGAATCATCAGTGCTCCATATCGAGGAACTGACTGAGCTTGCCAAATCCGTATTCACGGACAGAATGGCTTTTCAGGTCCAACTGCGCCAGGAAGGAAGAAACATTCTGGATATACTGAAAGTGGGAACATCTGCCGGAGGTGCCAAGCCCAAGGCCATCATCGCCTACAACGATATTACCGGAGAGGTACGCTCCGGACAGGTAAAAGCTCCTGAAGGATTCGGGTATTGGCTGTTGAAATTTGATGGCGGCAAATACAGCGAACACACGCAGATAACGGACAATCCACAAGGAATAGGAAATATCGAATATGCCTATCACCGGATGGCAAAAGCCTGCGGTATCGATATGATGGAATGCCGGTTACTTCAGGAAAAAGAGTCATATCACTTTATGACACGACGTTTTGACCGTATGGAAGACGGAGAGAAGATCCATGTACAGACATTGGCCGGGCTTGCCCACTATGACCGTGACCAACGCCATTCATACGAAGAGATATTCCGTATCATGCGGCAGATGAACCTCCCTTATCCAGAGCAGGAGGAACTATACCGAAGAATGGTGTTCAACGTCATGAGCCGGAACCATGACGACCATAGCAAGAACTTATCTTTCCTGATGGATAGACAAGGGAAGTGGAAACTGGCCCCAGCATACGACCTCTGCTACTCATACACACCGGGCGGCAAATGGACGAACCGCCACCAGCTGTCACTCAACGGCAAACAAGACAATTTCACGATGGAAGATCTGCAAAAGGTAGGTGAGAACATGGGTATCCGGAAACACAAACAGATTATCGAAGAGATACAGGAAACCGTATCGCATTGGCATGAGACTGCCAAGGATTGCGGGGTCAAGCCGGAACACGCCGATTTTATCGGAGAAAACCTGCTCTTGTTCGGCAAGCAACTGCATACGATCCATATGCCGGACATTGCCAACGAACAAGAGCAGGCTTTCATGAAGGCTATGCGAAATGATGACTTCAATACCATTCTGAAACTGAAGATGAGAGGATATCAGCCATCGGAGAACACACTGAAAAGCCTCCAGCCGGATGTATCCGCCACCACCTTCATCGCTGCCGCCAAAATCTTCCAAATGGAAGGGATGCTAAAAAGCCTTCAGGACATAAAACCCGCGCAAAGCCCGATTACAGGCGGCAATAAACGTAGCATGGAATTGGGGGATTAGCACACAAACTACATCGCGCACAATTCAATATAACAGTAAATATATTAATTGTTATATATCATATTTTGATTTAACAATTAATATATTTACCTTTGTAAAATGACAACGAATCACATCACCCAAGCCATGGCCAATCCGGAAATCATAGTGGAACTGGGCAGACGATTTAAGGAATACAGGCTAACCTATAGGCTCACCCAAAAAGAGGCTGCCGAGAAAGCCGGTGTCAGCCTTATCACCTTACGCCAGTTTGAGAACGGGAAGGCCTATAACATCAATATGGGCAACTTTCTTGCCCTGTTACGAGTAGTGGACTGTCTGGAACAGATGGATGATCTGATGCCGGAAATACCTGTTTCAGCCTATACAATGGAACGAATAATGAATAAAAAGCCGAAAAGGATAAGACATGGAAAATAATGTTGTGAGTGTTATGTTATGGGGAGAAGAAGTCGGAAAGCTCTATTGGGACGAAAGAAACAAAAGAGCCGTCTTCAACTATCATCCGGATTTCATCAAGAAAGGAGTGGAAATCGCCCCACTGACCGCTTCTGTCAAAGGACCGGCGGCAAAGGGTATGCCCATACTCGGAAACAAAGAAAAGACTTATCAAGGTCTCCCACCGTTTTTGGCAGATTCATTGCCTGATCGGTGGGGTAACATGGTCTTCGACCAATGGGCGGCACAAAACCATATCCCCAAGCGCAAACTCACACCGGTAGATAAACTGTCTTTCATCGGGAAACGGGGAATGGGAGCCTTTGAGTTCATCCCGGCCACTCCTGGATTGGAATCCTCTTCCACTCTCCAGATAGAGAGTTTATACCAACTGGCACGCCGTATCTTTGAGGAACGGGAGGAAATATCCGTGCAAGATGACGAAGCACTGCAACTGCAAAGTATCTATGAGATAGGTACATCAGCCGGAGGGCAGCACCCGAAAGCCATCATCGCCATCAATGAAACGACACATGATATACGTTCCGGCCAAGTCCCTTTACCGGAGGGCTATACCTACTACATATTGAAGTTTGCAGAAGGGGACGATTTTCCGTTCACGCAAATGGAAATGGTATATTATGAGATGGCAAAGGAAGCCGGGATTACGATGATGCCTTCCCGACTCATTCAAATTGAGGGAAAACATCACTTCCTGACGGAGCGTTACGATAGGATAAACGGAGAGAAGATACATACACAGACACTTGCTGCCATGAATCCGGATGCAACGAGCTATGAGGATTTGTTTGAAGTCTGCCGAAAACTGAACATCCCGGCAAGCGAACAGTCCGAACTCTACCGTAGGACGGTATTCAATATCATGGGCGGCAATGTGGATGACCACATCAAGAATTTCTCTTTCCTGATGGAAAGAAACGGCACATGGCACATCACCCCAGCCTACGACATGACATTCACCACCAATTTGGACGGTGCGGCATACGAAAACGCACACTCCATGAGCATTGCAGGAAAAGATAACGACATCACGGAAGATGACCTGATGCAATTTGCCAAACAGAACGGAATAAAGAATGCGAAAAGGATAATCGAAGAAGTCAGCCTTGCCATCAGCCATTTTTACGATTATGCCACCAATCATCAAATCGATGACTATTGGAAAGACCGCATCGAAGAGCATCTTTCCGGTTTGGTATCTCCGATCATAGGGAAAACCATGAAACACTACCTGCCCACCATTGTCGAACCCTACGAGACAGAGGATGGCTTTTTGGTATCAGAAATCAACATCATCGAAAACACCCGGCATGATTTCCGTATCGAGGCCTTCATAAACGGAAAGCGACAGAAATACATTGCCGGGCGTAAAAGCGATTTGGCTGCTGAAGTCATTGCCAAAGGCAGAAACAAGATGCCCGTTGAGAACAAGAAAGAACTTGTGGAACGGTTGTTACTGCCTTTAGCTAGAAGATAAAAACAGACGAATAGCGACACTATTACATTAATAAAAAGTCTGTTCTTGTTCGGCAAGCAACTGCATACGATCCAAATCCGGACATTGCCAACGAACAAGAGGAGGCTTTCATGAAGGCTATGCGAAATGATGACTTTTCAATACCATTCTGGAACTGAAGATGAGAGGATATCAGCCATCGGAGAACACACTGAAAAGCCTCCAGCCGGATATATCCTCCACCACCTTCATCGCTGCTGTCAAAATCTTCCAAATGGAAGGGGTACTAAAAAGCCTTCAGGACATAAAGTCTGCGCAAAGCCCGATTACAAGCGGTAATAAACGTAACATGGAGCAAACAAATTTACTATTCAATTTTCAGTTTTTTTCTATTTCTATACTACTGTACGCCATAAAATAACGAAGAAACTTATTCCTATATCAATTCATAATCAATAACATACAATTCACCAAGAATATTAGGGAATGCTACAGTATCATATATCACCTGCCCTACTCCATTAAAATTACCCGGAGATATTACAGATGCTACAACACCATGATAAGCTGTGGGAGAAAAAGAAAGATCTGCTAATCCATTTATCCCAATAACATTTTTCTGTACACCAGCATTATTAACATTACAAAAAATTGCATAATGAATAGTTTGATGTAAATTTACAGCAGCATTAGGAAGATGCACAAAATATAATATATCTCCATTATTACATTTAGCTAAATCATGATAGGTATTTATTTTTTGTATCATACTTTCTAAAGAAGCTCCAAAAGGATTAACTGAAATTCTTTTTCCTGTTGCCTGTTCTATAATTCCTCTAACTAAATTAGCACACCCTCCACCATTTGTAGGTAAATTAACATTCAAATTCTGAGTATTAGTAATAAATTGTGTAATCAATTGTCTATCATTTATACTTATAGCCATATATTATAACTCATGTTCTCCTACTCTCTCAAAGGCTTTTCGGAACCTGCCTATAAAAACTGTCTCTGTAAGCTTACCCCACAAATCTACCCTATAATCCCCAAACCGCTATCATCCCTTTTCTGAATGCCATGGAATTTTTTCCGAATACATAAGTTAGAAGATGAAAAAAGATTGTATTCAAAGTTTTTGGTTCTTTTTTGAAAAAAGAACCGCTGGCCAAAAATCCAACGGTTACTTTACTTTCGGAAAAATATGCAATGAAGTTTATAGGCCGAATGAGGAACGCAGCTTCTTCATGGCATTCTCCACATCAAAGAAAGACACATCCATAAGATCTTCTCCCCATGCTTCCGGAAAGTCAAGAATGGAACGTCCGTTATTAAGAACCGCATCACGGATGGCTTTCATCACATTCTGCCGAGTCGGTTCCAGCTTGAAGAAAAGGCAATGCCTGACTGCCATTGTAAGGGTATCATCATCTATAAAGAAACGGATGGTGACGGTCATGTGTACCTGCGTCCGTTTCTCCAGTTTCTTCTTTTTAGTTTCCAGTTTGGCCAACCGGGAAACATAGAATGAAGGGATATGTTTCCCGGATTCAACGCAAGTCTTCATCGCTTCATGTATTTCAGCGATGCCGTCACGTATATCCGTCAAGTCGGTGCAGTTGGATGCAACCGTATAAGCCGATAACTTTTTCATCTCAAAAGCCGTTTTTATATGGCAAAAGCCCTGTTTGTGAAACTTATAATATATGAATCTCCTTATCACCTACCTTCTCGTCCGATACGACCAATACCTCGTACTTCATCCTCTTGTAATTATAGACTACGGCAAGCGTATTAAAGCCACCGTTATCATACCGCCTGTCATAAACGGTATGTACATACTCATACATCGCATTCCCCATCATGAACTTTACGGAAACATCCGTAAAGTAAAATGCCACCGCATAAGCCAGCGTTTTCTTTTTATCAACCTTTTTTGTTTTCATAACCATTTGTCCTTTATTGTTTTCTGATAAAATATTCAATGGCCGAATGAACCAATATATAATGTGTGGGTGTCTGCCTGCACTGTTCCGCATAAGGATTATAGAACTGGAGAGCCAGCGCATGGTATAATTCCGGCAATTCCCGCTTGATTCTCGCCGTAAGCAGCCGATAGGAGCATTTTCTACCGTACTTCATCAGCTCACGCCATTTGTCCTGTGTTATTTCCGTGCAATTCGTCTCGTAAACCATAACTTCCGTTTTTAAGTTCAATATTCCGGTTGGAAAGCGGAAAGGGGTTGTTCCCTCTCCGTTTATTCTCTAATCAATTCAGGCAAGCTTTTACCGTTATACCGGTTTTCAGTCCTTTATCCAGCTGCACGGTCAACCCACGAACATTCACCTCTTGAATTTGAGAAAGAAGCACATAACCCCATTCCCATTCTTGAATATGGCAATAACCGAAAAAAAGCCAGTCACCGTCTTCCTGCTGTTCGGCTTCCGTTACCAACCATACCACCGAAGAAAAAGGAAGGAAAAACCTTGCGATGACTTCCGCATTAAGCCCCTGCCCCTCTTTTGAGTACAAAGGGTTGGCTTCAAACACATTCTTTAGTTGTTCCGTCACTGTAATCATATGTCACATTTTTAAAGGGTTAAACTTCTAATTTTATGCTTCAGCTAGATTTAAAGACCTTTTTTTAAAACCCCTTTCCGGGATGACCTTTTCTTTCTGCCGACTTTTTTTTTGAGCTTTCATGCCCCATCTGAGTTTATAAGCCTTTTTTTTACGGCACACAACAAGAAGGAAGGAGGGATTGAGAAAAGTTTTGGACGACAAAAAATGTTGGGGACAGCGAAGCCGTCCGGCGTTATTTTTTTCGGTACAAAGGGCGAAGACCGGAACTCTTTCGTATCCATCCACCGAAATAAATTTGCCGTTCAAAAACAAAGGCTCTCAGACGGGGCTATGAAAAAACGTACATTAGGGGAGGCAGAAAACAAGGAAAAGGGCAGTACGGAAATAAAAGAAGAATAAAATCCAACATTATTCACATTGATATATAATAGCCAAGTATTTCGCCATATCAATATAAATCCAACTATAATCAAAATCAAACAGTTATCTAATTTATTGGTTATTAAACATATAATACGCCAAAACATTTATTTTGGAGAATATAATATTAATTAAACAAAAAAATGGCATCATTAAAAATAAAGTATCGACATTCCTCTATAGAAGGAAAAGCGGGAACATTGTTCTATCAAGTAATTCATAATCGTGTAGCAAGGCAGATAAATTCAGGATACAAGATTTATCCTGACGAGTGGGATATTTTCAATTCCCAAATAATCATACCAGCAAAGACAGGAGAAAACCGGCATCGGTATTTGGTTTCTTTAAAAAAATGTATTGAGGAAGACACCTCACGTCTAAAAGATATTATGATAAGATTTGAGAATCTTGGATACAAATATACGGCAGACGAAATCATTGAATATTATTCCGCTCCTCCTGTGAACGAGTACTTTGTGTCATTTTGTGAGAATCTCATTGAAGAATTGAGACAAATAGGTAAAATACGCACCACAGAAACTTATACCACTACGCTCAATAGCTTCAAGCGATTCATGAATTTCAGAAAGAAAGGCAGAGACATCCCTTTCGACAATATAGACTCCAACCTGATGATGGAATATGAACAATATCTAAAATCTAATGACATTTGTCCGAACAGTACTTCCTATTACATGAGAAACCTCAGAGCCATGTATAATCGTGCCGTAGAAAAAGAATTGGTTATACAGCGATATCCGTTTAAACATGTATATACGGGCATAGATAAAACTGTAAAACGGGCAGTTCCGGCCAAAATTATCCGACAGATACGCGATATGGATTTAAGTCACGACTCCTCTTTGGAATATGCAAGAGACCTATTTATGTTCAGTTTTTATACCCGAGGGATGTCATTTATAGACATGGCTTATCTAAAGAAAAGTAATTTGCAAAACGGTTTTTTATCATATCGCAGAAAAAAGACCAACCAACAGCTAGTAATCAAATGGGAAAAGCCCATGCAAGAAATCATAGATAAATACGATACCATAGGTTCTTCTTATCTATTGCCGATCATTCTCGACGCAAAAACGGATGAACGGAAACAATACAAGAATGCAGCCCAGCTGGTGAATTCAAAACTAAAGAAATTGGGAAAACAAATCGGCCTTCCTATTCCGCTGACGAGTTATGTGGCACGTCACGCCTGGGCTTCTATCGCCAGAAGCAAAAACATTCCGTTGGCTACCATCAGCGAAGCTATGGGACATGATTCAGAAAGCACTACACGGATTTATCTTGCATCGTTAGACACCTCCGTAGTGGATAAAGCGAACAGTATTATTTTAAATACACTTTAATTCACATTATAAAACAGTTTACGCCATAGGTTTCAGCATACGTGCCCAATCGGCCCGCTGTTATTCTATGGCAATTATTATTTTTATTTATCTGACAAAAAATAAGTTGGAATTATGTTATACAAATTGAAGTTTTCTTTCTGAGAGAAATGGGGTGATTGGTATTTTGATGTATATCAAATATTTATAAGATTGGTATAATCAATTTGCTCAACAAATAATCAGTTTTTTCTAATCATACCTCTTATTTTTTATGGTATGACTAATATTTTTCTTCTGATTTTTAGTGTTTTTTGTGTTATCTTTTGTACTTTTGCATTTACAAATCTTTCTCTCAGAAAGAGAAACACCGAAAATAGGAGAAATTTCCTATACGAATGCCATAGGAATATAATGAACAAGTATATACCCTATACTTTCAGTTGTATGACAAGATGGATTCAGAAAGGAAAAAGCCCCGTGAAAGTACAAAATTCTTGCTTGAAAAAGATTGAATAAATGACGGTTTTCTCCATAAGAGAAATGTTTTGAATATGCAAAAATACATAAATTATTGAACATAATAGCATAAAACAAAGAAAAACCTTAATAGCCACCTCGTTAAATGTCGTGGTTACATAACAAATGTTGAGTAAACTAGATTGTATTTACAGCGAATAATCCCTGTAAATCAATTATATATGTTAAATATTTATGTCCTCTATTTCTCTTATGGAGAAAAATAGGAATGCGGCAAGATAAAAGACGGCATGAATGGTTGATATGACAGCCAAAAAAGACATAAATTACTATAATACAGACCAATACATAAGTTGGGATGAACTATGGGTATATCTTGACCTGCCGTAATAACTAAAAAACACACGACGAATGAGTACTCCCATAACCACAAGGGAAGATCTAACTAGAATCCAATGGTTCGCCATGAGCGCTTATAAAAACGAGAAAAAGGCGGAAGAGATGCTCAAAGGCAAGGATGGTCTAGAGTATTTCATACCGAAACACTATGCCGTAAGGGTCTATCACGGAGTGAAATCCAAAAGGCTTGTACCAGTCATCCCGAATCTCGTCTTCGTGCATGCTTCCCGAAAACAGATCACGGATTTCAAAAAAAAATATAATTTCTTACAATTCATGATGTGGGAGAAAAGCACGGGACTGAAATATATCGTGGTGCCGGATAAGCAAATGGAGAGCTTTATCAAGATTGCCTCGCAGTATGAAGAAAACACTATTTATTATAAACCGGAAGAGATTGACATACGGAAAGGTACCCACATATGTATTTACGGTGGCAAGTTCAATGGAGTAAAGGGCGTATTCATGCGGGTGAAAGGAAAACGTCGCCGCCGGGTGGTTGTGATGCTTGAAGGGATTATGGGTATATCGGTAGAAGTTCATCCCGATTTGATTGAAGTCATCAATGATTCCGATTGTGACAAATTTTGAGAGATGACACAAAAAGGAGATGATGAAGTTCCCCTTCCTCGTGGCCTTACACAAATAAAATAATATTTGAATATATGTATTTTTGGATTGTAAATTGTTCACTGGCATTTTTGCTTTGTGTTCTCTGTGCGGGTATCGTCATTCCCCAGATTCTGCTAATCGCTTTCCGTAAGAAATTGTTCGACTTTCCCGATGAGCGGAAGGTACATCATTGTGCGGTGCCCCGATTGGGTGGTATCGCATTCAAGCCGGTAGTGTTTTTCACCATAGCCCTGTTGCTAGGAATCAATATGGTGCTGGGACATTCGGAGATATTGTCCGAAATCGGGAACGACGTGTGCTCTTTGGCTTTTGCTTTCTGCTCCATCATGGTACTATATCTGGTTGGCATGGCCGATGACCTGATCGGTATCCGTTATCGTGCCAAGTTTGTCATCCAGATTCTGTGCGGCGTGATGCTTATTGCCGGTGGGGTATATATCAACAACCTATACGGTGTTCTGGGCATCCATGCGGTGCCGTTATGGTTAGGATATCCCCTGACCATCCTGATCGTGGTCTTCATCATCAATGCCATCAACCTGATTGACGGCATTGACGGGCTGGCTTCCGGGCTATGCAGTATCGCCTGCCTATTTTATGGACTGACTTTCTTTATGCTCCATCAGTATGTTTATGCCATGCTGGCGTTTGCCACATTGGGAGTGTTGGTACCATTCTTCTATTACAATGTTTTCGGGAACGCCAAACACGGAAGGAAGATCTTCATGGGCGACACAGGCAGTTTGACCATCGGCATGATGCTCTGTTTCCTCAGTCTCAAACTGACCATGTGCGGACTAGACGATAATACAGGAAATGTACATCCGATGGTGCTGGCCTTCTCACCCTTGCTGGTTCCATGCTGTGACGTGGTCAGGGTTTACCTGCATCGGGTACGCAACGGAAAGAACCCGTTCCTGCCGGACAAGAACCATATCCACCATAAGCTGCTTGCTCTCGGAATAAAGCAGCGCAATACCATGATCATCATTGTTTCCGTGTCAACTATATTCATACTGCTCAATATTCTTCTGTCCCTTTATCTCAATGTGAACTGGATCGTTTTGGGTGATATATTGATATGGACTCTCGCCAACATCAGGCTGACAAAATCTATCGCACAACTTCAATCGGAACAGAAAACCAACAAATAAAAATCAATAAATATGAAAATCAGATACATTTTATCCTTATTAACCGTGGCCTTTCTATTGGGATCATGTGCCACACCGAAAGTCGCTTATTTCACGGACCTGAAACGGGGTACCGCAGAGCAAGTCTTGAACCCGCTGGAAATCCGGATACGTCCAGAAGACAAGATTTCCATACAGGTCAACAGCAAAGACCCCTTATTAATGAACCTTTTCAACCTTCCGATCATATCCCGACAGATTGGTACGACATCAGGTACATCCAATAGTCAGGGAATATCAGGATATACAATAAATAAGGATGGGGATATTGATTTTCCTGTGCTGGGACATATCCATGTGGCAGGAATGACACGCGCGGAGATCGCCTCGTATATAAAAGAGGAATTGGTTTCAAAGAATCTCGTGAAAGACCCCGTTGTTACAGTGGAGTTTATGAACCTGACCGTTTCAGTGTTGGGCGAGGTTGCCACCCCCGGACGTTTCAATATCGAAAAGGACAAGCTGACACTTTTGGAGGCCTTAAGCATGGCCGGGGACCTTACCGTCTATGGGAAACGGGAAAACGTGCTGGTACAACGGGAGGAAAACGGGAAAAAAACCCTGTATCAGGTCAACCTGAATTCGGGATATGACCTTTATGCCTCTCCTGTGTATTATTTGCAGCAGAACGATATCGTTTATGTGGAACCCAACTCAATGAAAGCACGGCAGGCGACCGTCAACGGCAATAACGTCCGCTCAGCCTCTTTCTGGATGTCATTGGCCTCGTTGCTGACGACCATTACCGTGTTGATTGTAAAATAATATAGAATCAGATATGATGACCGTAAATCAAAAGAATATAAAACCGGGGCAGCAGGATGATTTCCTGCGAATACAGGACCTGTTATACCTGTGCCTCGCAAGATGGAAGTGGTTCGTCTTGTCTTTAGCGGTAACGATCGGTGCCGCTACTGCCTATCTGTTACGCACTCCTGCCGTATATACACGTACCGCTTCGGTATTGATCAAAGAGGATTCCAAAGGCAAGTCGGTCTCCTCGGATTTGGAATCCTTCTCGGAGTTCGGGCTGTTTCAATCCGGTACAAATGTGAATAACGAACTCATCACCTTTCGATCACCGTCTTTAATGACCGAAGTGGTTAAACGGTTGCGTCTGGATATGAATTACTTCGTTCGGGGAAAATTCCACCGTCAGGTAGCCTATGGACTGACATTACCGGTGGATGTAACGATAAATGACTTGCCTGAGAATGAATCAGCCGGTTTTACGTTGGAAATACAGCCGGACGGTACGTTATACCTATCCGACTTTATACGTAACGGGACAGATCTTGAAGAAAAGGACGTAAAGGGAAGCTTGCTCGACTCCATCACTACGCCATTGGGAAAAATCATTATCCATACAACACCCAATTACGTGAAAGGCGAGGCATATACATTATATGTAGGCAAATCCAGTCTGTATAACGCCGTCAACTCCTGCTCGTCCAATCTGTCCGTTTCATTGAACAGCGAGAAAGCGTCAGTCATAGACTTGTCATTCAAGGATAACTCCACACAGCGGGCAGAAGATGTATTGAGCATGTTGATTTCCGTTTATAACGAGAATTGGGTGAAGGACAAAAACCAGATCGCTGTCAGCACCTCAATGTTCATCAACGAGCGTCTGGGCGTAATCGAACGGGAACTGGGAAATGTGGACGAGGATATCTCCTCTTACAAGTCAGAACATCTGTTGCCCGACGTGCAGGCGGCATCGAGTATGTATATGGCTCAAAGCAGTGCGGCCAACGCGCAGATCCTGTCCCTGAACAACCAGCTTTATATGACCCGTTACATCCGGAACTATTTAGCCAACGATGCCAACCGTACCCAACTGCTTCCGGCCAACTCCGGCATTGAAAGCGCCAATATTGAATCGCAGATTGCCGAATACAACAAGCAACTGTTGCAGCGCAACAGTCTGGTTGCGAACAGCAGCACGGAAAATCCGCTGGTCGTGGATATGGATCAGGCTCTGGCATCCATGCGTGGGGCGATAATCAGATCTATCGACAATCAGATAGTGACCTTGAATTCGCAGATAAAAAGTTTGCGGCAGACGGAGCAACAGACGACATCACGTATAGCGGCCAACCCAACACAGGCCAAGTACCTGCTTTCGGTGGAGCGCCAACAGAAGGTAAAGGAAGCTCTTTACCTATTCCTGTTGCAAAAGCGTGAAGAGAACGAACTCTCACAGGCGTTCACGGCTTATAATACCCGCATTGTTACCCCGCCACACGGCAGCATGTTGCCGACATCCCCTGTGCATAAAAATATCTTTATGGTCGCATTCGCTCTGGGGCTGCTCATTCCGATAGTCATTATCTTCATGCGCGAGAATATGAATACCCGTGTACGGGGAAGGAAAGACCTGGAAAACCTGACTATACCGTTCATCGGTGAAATTCCGCTGTTCACAAGAAAGAAAAAAGGGATATTAGGAAAGAAACCGCAGGAAGTCAAGGCCGTTATCGTCAAGGAGGGCAACCGTGACATCATCAACGAGGCATTCCGCGTATTGCGTACCAACCTGGAATTTATGACCGGCAAGGACAAGACTTCGAATGTCATCATCATGACCTCATTCAATCCGGGCAGCGGCAAATCGTTTCTGACCATGAACATCGCCGTGAGCCTTGCCATCAAAGGAAAAAAAGTGCTGGTAATCGACGGAGACCTGCGCCACGCCTCTGCATCATCCTATATCGACTCTCCTGACAAGGGATTGAGCGACTATCTGGGAGGTCGTATCGATAATCTGGATGAGATCATCGTACCCGATCCGAAACATAAATCTATGGATATACTACCCGTGGGAACGATTCCTCCTAACCCAACGGAATTATTGTTCGACGAGCGGTTAAAGCAGACAATCGATACTGTAAGGGAGCAATATGACTATGTGCTGATCGACTGTCCGCCCGTTGAACTGGTGGCCGACACGCAAATTATTGAGAAACTGGCCGACCGTACCGTTTTCGTAGTTCGTGCAGGATTACTTGAACGGAGTATGCTTGCTGAATTGGAGAAAATCTACGAGGAGAAAAAATACAAGAACATGTCCCTGATCTTGAACGGGACCGAGGGAAGTGGCGGTCGCTATGGATACCGTTATGGCTATCGATATGGTTATCACTACGGTTACGGCTCAGGATACCACTAAGGTTCCGACGGAAAACAGGGTGGGGATAAATGGATGATTATTAATTAAAAAAAATAAAATGTTTTATATAAAAATACTCGTATCATTGTGTGGCCATTCAGGAAACGTATATCGCTGAAAGATAGCGGTATATTCAAGAATTTTACCGACTGTCACTCGCACATTCTGCCGGGTGTGGACGACGGTGTGCAGACGATGGAAGAAGCATTGGAAATACTGCGCCTGTATGAAGAGTTGGGCATAAAATCCGTATGGCTTACACCGCATATCATGGAAGATATGCCCAACACCACACTGCACCTCCGGGAGCGTTACGCTGAACTTCAAGCCACCTATAGCGGTCCGATAAAACTGCATCTGGCCTCAGAGAACATGCTTGACAACCTCTTCGAGGAACGGTTGGAAAAGAACGATCTGCTGCCCTTGGGTGAAAGCGGTGACCATCTACTGGTGGAAACCTCCTACTTTAACCCTCCGATGGGATTGAACAACATTCTGCTCCGCATCAAGGCTAAAGGCTATTATCCCATTCTTGCCCATCCGGAACGGTATGTTTATATGGGTGAGTCGGATTATCAACAATTAAAAGACATGGGAGTGAAGTTTCAGTTCAATCTTCCGTCAATAGCGGGTATGTATGGCAACCGGATTAAGAAAAAAGCCATGCTGCTATTAAAAGAAAAGGCTATTACTCATATAGGAACGGACATTCACAATTACAATATATTTCAAAAGTTCATTTGTACGAGTATTACAAAAAATATACAAAACTGTTTAATTGATAGTCAGACTGTTATAGTTTAAATAGATTATAATTATCGGTTATTAAGACCTGTAGATTCTGTTTAACTTTTTCTCTCTAGGTGGATTTGCATAAAATACATACAAAAAAATCCAACAGGCTGGAATTCAATGGAAATTGTAACAATCGACTTGGAGCAGATACACACAATCTCTCTTTTATCCAAACCAGTCTTAAAATAAATCATTACACCCCTATCAAGCAATAGGCTTGCAACTTCAACATAAAACAACAATCCATATGTCATTAACAAAAGTTTTAGTTACTGGTGGAGCGGGATTCATCGGCTCCAATTTATGTGAGTATTTATTGGCTCACGACTATGATGTAATCTGTTTGGATAATTTTTCCACAGGTAAACCTGAAAACATTTTTCCATTTCTACAACGATATCCGAATAAGTTTAAACTTATCGTAGGAGATATACGGAATCTGAACGATTGTAAGAAAGCTGTAGAAAATGTAGATTACGTTATGCATGAAGGAGCATTAGGCTCAGTTCCACGTTCTATCAAAGATCCTATAACTACAAATGAAACTAATATATCGGGATTCTTAAATATGCTGACAGCCGCTCGCGATGCCAATGTAAAGCGTTTTATATATGCAGCAAGTTCTTCTACATATGGAGACAGTCAGTCTCTTCCCAAAGTAGAAGATGTGATTGGTAAACCGCTTTCGCCTTATGCCATAACAAAGTATGTAAACGAGCTTTACGCCGATGTGTTTGCCAAAACCTATGGAATGGAATGTATCGGCTTACGATATTTCAATGTTTTCGGTCGTCGTCAAGATCCATTCGGGGCATATGCTGCGGTGATTCCTTTGTTCGTTAAGAAATTCATGGCTCATGAGAGTCCTGTCATTAACGGAGATGGTGAATATAGCCGCGATTTTACTTATATAGACAATGTGATTCAAATGAACATGCTGGCTATGACCACGACAAATCCGAATGCAACCAACCAAGTATACAATACTGCTTTCGGAGAACGCACCACATTAAACCAGTTGGTCGGTTACTTGAAAGAATTTTTGAGTGAATTTGACCCCGAAATTGCCAACGTGAAAATAATTCATGGTCCCAACCGCTTGGGGGATATTCCCCATTCCTTGGCATGTATTGATAAAGCAAAATCCCTTTTAGGTTACAATCCTCAATACAGTATGCGTGACGGTTTGAAAGAGGCTGTCAAATGGTATTGGAAGAATATTTAAAGTAATAATAACAGATGAAATTATGAATGAAACTAAAATTTGCGTAATTGGTCTTGGTTACGTAGGGCTCCCTTTGGCTCGTCTTTTCTCGACAAAGTATAAAACGATAGGTTTTGACATGAACCAAGCTCGTGTGACTGCTTTGATGGCAGGTCATGATGCGACACTCGAAGTGTCAGATGAACTACTCCAATCTGCCCTTGCCAATGGTTTTAAGTGTACTGCCAATATAGAGGAAATCCGTGATTACAATTTTTATGTAGTTGCCGTTCCCACTCCGGTAGACAAAAACAACAATCCGGATTTGACTCCGCTTTACGGTGCCAGCACAACTGTTGGTAAGGTAATCTCCAAAGGGGATATTGTGGTGTATGAATCTACTGTTTATCCAGGTGTTACAGAAGACGAATGTATCCCGGTTGTGGAAAAAGTGTCCGGATTGAAATTTAATGAAGATTTCTTTGCTGGCTATAGCCCTGAACGTATAAATCCGGGAGATAAACTTCATACAGTAGAAAAAATCAAAAAGGTTACTTCCGGTTCTACGCCTGAAATAGGTAAGAAAGTAAATGAGGTATATGCTTCTGTAATTACCGCCGGTACACATCTCGCTCCTACGATGAAAGTAGCGGAAGCAGCCAAAGTAATAGAAAACTCACAGCGTGATATCAATATCGCATTTGTGAATGAGCTATCCAAGATATTTACTAAAATGGGCATTGATACACAGGATGTACTGGAAGCAGCTTCTACCAAATGGAATTTCCTGCCATTTAAGCCTGGGCTGGTTGGAGGCCATTGCATTGGAGTTGATCCGTATTATTTGGCTCAATGTGCACAACGTCACGGTTATAATCCTGAGATAATCTTAGCCGGTCGCCGAATGAACGACGGTATGGGGGAATATGTGGCCAACCAAGTTGCGAAATTGATGCTGAAGAAAGGAATACAGGTGCTCAACTCTCATATCCTCATATTAGGGTTTACTTTTAAAGAAAACTGTCCTGATGTGCGGAACACAAAGGTTATAGATATTTACAATGCTTTGCGAGAGTATAACGTACATATCACCGTATATGATCCTTGGGCCAATCCTGATATAGTTATGCGAGAATATGGAATCTCGGTAACGAACCAACATCCTTTGGATAAGAAATTCGATGCGGCAATTATAGCTGTAGCACACGAACAGTTTATAGGCTTTGATGTAAAAACGTTACTAAATGCTCAACACGTCATATTCGATGTTAAAGCTATCTTTGAAAAAAACGTTGTAGATGGTAGACTCTAATCGGATTGTCTCCTTTGACATATTGAAAGGGGGAGGAATTTTATTGGTCATCCTTGGTCATATACAAATCCCTTACATGTTGAAAACCGTTATTTACAGTTTTCACATGCCCCTTTTCTTTTTTGTGTCAGGCTGTTTCTTTCGTCCAATCAGTTTGAGAGAGTTTTTTGCAAAAAAGACCAGACAATTACTGATTCCTTGGGCCTTTTTTGCCTTTTTGTTGTTCGCATATTTGTTCGTTTTGAAACTTAACGAAACTCATAATTGGGCAAAAGCGATCTCGCTCCCTGTAACGAGTATGTTTGATGGTTTTCTCGGTGATGAAAACTCTTTTATTTTATTTCATGTAATTTGGTTTTTAATTTGTTTGTTCGAGGTTTCATTCGTTTATTTATTGATACATAAAATCACCCCTACAATAAAGCATTAACAATCAGCGCATTATGTATATTATTATATGGAGTAGGATATTGGTTA
The DNA here is from genome assembly GCF_031119655.1 of Phocaeicola sp. GP0067. Taxonomy (NCBI): domain Bacteria; kingdom Pseudomonadati; phylum Bacteroidota; class Bacteroidia; order Bacteroidales; family Bacteroidaceae; genus Phocaeicola; species Phocaeicola sp. GP0067. The sequence goes on along the minus strand of NZ_JAVHZY010000019.1, from coordinate 39,991 downwards.
AATGCTAATAACATTGATTTGCCATATTTTATTGACACAACAATGTCTACCTTGATTTATTACCATCTTGGTTTTTGCTTCATGCGGAACAAATGGTACGGCATGAAGGTTTCACCGATATACTCATTATTCTTGCTTATTATCGCCATTGTTTTCATCGTTCTATTTCCCTCTTACGTTGACTTAAAATCAAACAATTTTCCATTGCATCTATTGTTGCTTTCAATGGTTTTTATTATGAATTTTTATTGGTTTATCAATTCATATTTTAATTCGAGAAAGCTGAAACTTATTCCATTGGATAAAATATTGATTTGGTGTGGAATTAACAGTTTGGCATTATTGGGGCTACATATATTATTTGTAGATACATTCTGGATCGTGCGCAATAAGTTACATCTTGTAAACTACAGTTGGACCATATTGGAATTTGCACTCATTGTTGCAATATGCTATTTTGCGACAACCTTAATAAAAAGATACATTCCGTCTGTATTAGGAAGATCATAAGCTTGCTATGAATAAGACATCGTCCGTAAATAATAAAAAAATATTCAAGAATACAGTGGCACTTTATGCACGTATGTTGCTGTCCATGATTGTATCACTATATACATCACGGATCGTGTTAAATGCACTTGGTGTAGATGATTATGGCATTTATGGACTTGTCGGCGGTATTGTTGTCCTATTTAGCTTTTTGAATGTAACGATGAGTGGAGCGACTTCACGCTTTCTTACAGTCGAACTTGCCAAAAATGACCCTCGACAACTCCAACAAACATTCAATACAGCCTTTATATTACATATAGGAATTGCAATTATAGTCTTGTTTTTGGCTGAAACGGTCGGACTTTGGCTGTTATTCGAAAAATTGAACATTCCAGATGAGAGAATGAGTGCAGCTGTTTGGGTGTATCAATTTTCAATAATTTCCTCAATGGTCAGCATCACTCAAGTTCCATACAATGCGACTCTTATTTCGCACGAAAAAATGGACGTGTATGCTATTGTGGAAATTGTTGGATCACTGTTGAAGTTGCTGATCGCTACACTTCTACTTATTACAGTATGTGATAAGCTCATTTTATATGGAGGACTTATGCTCTTATCTTCATTCTTGATTGCAATGACATATCGCATTTATTGCATTAGGCATTATGACGAATGCCGGATTAATTGGGAATGGAATAAGGTTATCGGCCGTTCTCTGTTTAGCTTTTCAGGATGGAATCTTTATTCCAATATTTGCTTTACTACTCGTCAACAGGGAACAAATATGTTGCTTAATATATTTGGCAGTACAGCTGTTAATGCCGCAGCCGGATTGGCAACAACTGTGCAACTGATGATTGAACAAGTATCAACCAATTTGGTAATGGCTTCGAGGCCGCAAATTATAAAGCAATACGCATTGACCGATTTCAATGCCATGATACAATTACTAAAGCAAACTACTTGTTTGGCAAATGTGTTATATCTGTTGGTTGCTATTCCTTTTATCTCTGAAATACATTATGTAATGAATTTATGGCTCGTGGAAGTTCCTCCATATACAATTGAATTCTGTATTTTATTGATAGTCTCAAGCTTCATATCATTGAATAATAATATTATATATATTGGAATACAAGCTGTCGGACGTTTGAAATTTTATTCATTTATGGCGGGGACAGTATCATTATCAGTCATTCCGATACTTTGGTTATTGTTTAGTAAAGGTATCGGCTTGACTTGGGCTTTTGGATTGCCTATAGTGAGCACATTATTGATTTATATCGTTTGCTCATATACACTCCATCATTATGTTGAAGATTTCAAACCGATACGTTTTTTCTTCACAACGATGGTAGTGAATCTTTTCATAAGTATTCCTTCTTTTACCGCAATCCTACTCATACAACATATCTTGGTTGAGTCCTTTACAAGAGTGATTATCGTGGCTCTTAGTTCTTCAATAATATTGGTTGTTCTGTCCTATTATGTGCTATTAGACAAAGAAAATAAGAAAAAAGTAAAAGCATTGATTTTAAACAAATTAAAACGATGAATAAAAACATACTTATAATTACTCCTTTTTTTCCGCCACAGACTCATGCTGCGGTATTTAGGGCATTTAAACTTGTAAAATATCTTAAACGTACAGGTTGGAATCCGATAGTACTGACGGTTAATCGTAATTATCTATATTTAGAAGATCCTGATTTGTTGGACGAAGTCCAAGACGTGCCTATTTATCAAGCCAATTATATAGAACCGACATTGCGCGGCCTTAGAATGTTGCTTGGAGGAGAAGATACTTCACTCAAAGCCATTACAGCCAAAGCAAAAACTATTGGTGCACAGTCAAAAAGCACGGATACAGTCACCTCTAACAAGCAATCTTTATTCGGTAAGTTTTATAAATATATACTAGACCGATGGATTCAAGTTCCCGACCGCTTTAGATTCTGGGAAAGAAGTGCCGTGAGGATGGGACGAAAAATAATTAAAGAACATGATATATCTATCATATATACCACTTGCCTGCCTTTTACCTCAAATAGAATCGGTATGCGACTTAAACATCTAACCGGAGTAAAATGGGTTGCTGATTTCAGGGATCCTACCACATACGCTAAGCGAATGTATTCTGATTATTTTCCTGTTTTTGCCAAGCAAAAGAAAATTGAACAAGATACTTTTAAATACGCTGATGCTATTACTGGTCTGTCGGGAGCATACCTGAATATATTTAATGATTTATATGAGGGACGATACTCAAATAAATCATATTTTATTCCAACTGGAGTAGATGATGATTATTTGCCTTCTTTTCAAAATAGAGAAAAAGAGAATTATATAATATTCGTGGGTGAATACCTCCATGAATATAAAGATAATTTCTTGAAAATATTTGCCGAAGCTGTCAATTCTAAGGAATTAAAAGGCAAGGGTTGCACCCTTAAAATTGTGGGTAATAAGAATATCAATCAAAAACAAACGGAAGAATTTGTCAATGATTTGGGAATCTGTAACAACGTGGAATATATCAATCATGTACCGCAGCGTAAATTGTATGAATTGATAGTTAATGCAAAAGCAGCAGTACTTATTCCCGGACACACGGCTTTATGGTGGACTAATTTCGCAAAAATGGTCGATTATATCGCATTACAAGTGCCTGTATTAGCAATGGTGCCCATGACTAGCGAAGCACGAACCGAATTGATAAAAGCAGGCATAGGTATTTTTATAGATACTCCTCAGCAAGGTGTTACTGTCATCAAACAAGTATTTAGCGAAAAATTTCCAATGACGGCAAACAAAGAATATTGCCGCCGTTACTTGGCATCGCAACAAACAAAATCTTTCATTGATATTTTCCAAAAAATACAATAGAGATGCATATAGCGTTTTTAACTACAGAATATCCGATATTGGGTATGAAATGTGGCGGAATCGGAATTTTTATCAAACATTTGTCTCATCTTATCGTTAAGAGTGAGACTGGTGTGAAGGTATCAGTTGTGTATTGGGGCAATAAGTTTACAGAAACTGTGTGGGACGATGGTATATCTGTGATACCTATAAACCAGCCTCATAAGTCTCCATTTTCTTCTTTTATCAATAGAAGGTATCTAAATAAAAAGTTAAATCTATTAGTGGCAAAGATTGGCATCGACCTCGTTGAATCTATCGACTGGGAGGGACCTTTGGCTTTTTGTAGTTTATCTGTACCAGTAGTTACAAGATTACATGGTTCAAATGTGTATTTCGATCATTTGTCTGGAAACAAAACTCCATGGAACGTACGGCTTATGGAATATAATGCTTTGCGTAATTCTGATGCCTATATAGGAGTTAGCCGACAGGCTCTCGACCTGACGGATAAATTATTCAGTCTGTCTTCGAATAAGAGAAAATGTGTAATATATAATCCTGTGGATATAAACATGCCCCCTCTTTCATCTAGTGACATGAACAAAAATACAATAACGATACTTTATTGGGGGACAATTGTTGAGAAAAAGGGGGTACTTGATTTGCCTCTTATTTTCAACAGGATATGCGAGCAAAACGACAATGTCAAACTCATTCTCATCGGACAGGATGCAGTAGTGAATGGTTCTTCGACATGGGAAAAATGCAAATCTCTCTTTTCAAAGCAATCGATCGGTTGTGTATCGTATTTAGGTCGCTTACCTTATGACAAGACTATGTCATACGCTAACAGTGCCGATATTTGCATATTTCCAAGCCATGCAGAAACTTTCGGTTTGGTCTTACTGGAGGCAATGTTACTGCGGAAGGCAATTGTTTGTTCCGATATCGATTGTTTTCAAGAGATTATAGGAGACAGTAACTGTGTTTGCAAATGCAGGGTGAAACGTATCGATGAATTTGCAGAGGCTTTGCAACGGCTAATCTCGAATCCCATTTATAGGTGTGAACAAGCCGACAGGGCTTATCTAAATGCAACTGCTAGATTCAACACCAACGAGATAGTGGCACAAAACATCGAATTTTACAATCGAGTTATAAGAGATAGCTCCAAACATCATGTAGAAGAATCCTAACTCAACTGCTTTATTAGAAAATTTAAACGGACTTTTTATTTATAAAATCACATATTCATACGAAGGGGAGTTAAGGCTTTTTTTGTATTGCCATCTTGAAGAAAGTCAAACATTTCAGTACAACTACGTAAAATATAGAAATGCTTCATTATAGTGAAATTTCTGATAGAGTATAATTCCTAAACGAAGTGATTAATTTCTTAACTCTTGATTCATATTATTCATAAACGCCTTATGCAAAAAGGGATAAGCATTATTTTGCCCACACTTAATCGGGCTGATTATCTGGCAAGTACAGTTGATTGCTTAATAGAGCAAGATTTTGGGGAGCCGTATGAAATAATTATTGTAGACCAATCGGCAGCCATTGACAGTACTATGTATAGTCGTGCAAAAGATAGTGATACATTGATTAAGTACTATCATGTGACTGAATTTAGAGGGCTACCTGAAGCTCGTAATTTCGGTGTGCAACACACACAATACGCCTACATCCTATTTCTAGATGATGATATCGAGTGTGACTGCAACCTGCTCAAAGAGCATTACAAGTTCTTGTCACAACCTGATATCGCAGTAGTGGCAGGGGGAATTACAGAAAAATATAAGAATAATCCCAAATCGAAAAATGTAGGCAAGTTCCATTTCTATACGGCAACTCCAGAACGGGGATTCCACATTAATCATAAAGAATATGTAGATCATGGCGGAGGTGGAAATTATAGCATAAAAAAAGACATATTTTTAGAAGTTGGTGGTGTTGATGAATATTTGAATTATGGAGCTGCTCTATATGAAGAAACCGAAATATGTTTACGAGTAAAGGAACTTGGATACAAAGTTTTTTTTAATTATGATGCTCATGTATGGCACTTGGCTGCTGATACAGGCGGTTGCAGGGTTCTGGATATCAATCGCTATATTGCTTCATTAGTACATAACCGGGCTTTATTGATTAGCCGTCATCTCAAATGGTATCATAGGCCGACTGCTTACATCTATTTGTTGCGTCTTGTTGCATCATACGCTTTTACTTACCGCAATCCCGGACTGTTTAGACTTTTTGCAAAAACTTATAAAGAAGGTTATAAAAAAGGAAAACTAACTCCTAAATATACTCATTATGCAAACATCTAACAAACACATTTTTATTGTAACCTATGATTATCCACCAAGTAATGGTGGTATTGCAAGGCTTTGTTTTGAACTGAAAAAATATTTAGAGAAAAAAGGACTGAATGTTACAGTCATTTGTCCCCAAAGTACTTCTACCGATGCAGAGGAGGATAATAATGTGGTGAGATTGCATGGAAGAAGAGGAATATTGGAGTTGCGTACATTGAAGTATTTACGCAAAAAAACTGTTCCCGGTGATATTGTAATTACCGGGAATTATCATCCAGAGGGAATGCTGTCTCTATTGTCAAACAGAGAAACCTATATATTGGCACATGGAGCCGAATATCTTGCCGGAAAGAGTTTTTTCCGACGCTGTATTTGGCCTACTTATCGACGTTTTATACTAAGAAACGCCTCTTGCGTGATTGCTAACAGTCATTATACAGAGACATTAGTAAAACATTGTTCTCCAAATGCTAAAACAATCGCTATTCCGTTAGCGGTTGATGCAATTCATTTTCGCCCTACTTGTGAAAAATATAAGGATGGCTTGCTACACCTCTGTTCTATTTCTCGATTGGAAAAATTTAAAGGACATGATTTTATTATCCGGACGATAGCTTCTTTACCGGCAAAGTATAAGCAACAAGTGCGATTGCATCTCGGAGGTAAAGGAAAATATAAGAGTGCACTTGAGCGGATGGTTACCGATTTAGGATTGTCAGATATTGTATCATTTGAAGGTTTCATTGATGATAATAAACTTTGCGATTTCTATTCAGCCTCGCATATATTCATTCTCTGTACACGTGAAGAAGCGGATAATAGGAATGTAGAAGGATACGGGCTTGTTTTTGCCGAAGCGCAAGCTTGTGGAACCGCCGTTATAGGTACTCGTACAGGTGGCATTCCCGATGCTGTCGAGGAGAATAATGGCGGTTGGTTGATACATCAGGACGCCCACGAAGAATTGGAGAATTTACTCATTAAGTTAATCGACGATAAATCTCTTGCTATAAATGAAGGTCGTAATGCACGTCGGCGCATAGAAGCTAAAATTACGTGGGAACATTATGTGGACCAAATTTGTGATGTCATTTTATGAGTATTAGTCTATATATAGCCTTATATTACAACTTGTTGCTGCTATTAGTTGTTTACATCGCTATTCAACCGGTCAGGGCAGAAACAGTAAGACAGCCTTATATCAACAACCAGATATTTAGCCTTGCTTTACTCTTGATTGTATATGTTCATGTAACTTTCCGACCGACCGATTATCACTACTTTGGAGATACTTCAGCTTATGCCATGGCTTTCCAAAAGAAAGCCTTCTATGGTACGGTTGCTATAAGAGATAGAGATATTGGTTTTGAGTATCTTACCTATTGGCTTTCACAACTCGTCAATTTAAAAGGGTATTGGTTTGTTCTTTGCTCATTATATATATTGCCTGTTTTCTTTGCTTTAAAGAAACGATTCAAACAACAATATGCTGTAGCACTAGTGTTGTTCGTTTGTTCTTTGAGTTTTTGGGGATACGGAGTAAATGGACTGCGTAACGGAATAGCTACATCGTTAGTTATCTTCTCTTTTCTTGTTCCAAACAACGATATTAAACGAATTCCTGTTTGGATTATAGCATGTCTTTTCCATCAATCCGTCATGTTGCCAATTGGCTGTTTCTTGCTGACCCGACTTTCAAATAATCCCAAACACTACTTATACTTATGGGGAACGTTTTTCCTGCTTATGCTTGTTGCACGTGATTCTTTCTCCACTTTGTTGACAAACATTCCTTGGTTTGAACAGGATAAAAGGATGTCTGAATATTTGAATATGTCTTATAAAGGCATGGAGCAAATGTTCTCTAATATTGGATTTCGCTGGGACTTCATTATTTATAGTTTGATACCCATTATCGCAGGAGTGAAATATATCTATACATATTGCTACGAAGACAAATTGTTTATCCGTTTATTTAATACTTATATAGCAAGTAATGCGTTCTGGCTATTGACCATTCATGTACCGTATAATAACAGATTTGCTTATCTATCTTGGTTTCTTTATCCTATAGTATTGATATATCCCTTGCTAAAAGATAACTTAATAAATAACCAGGGAGAACGAATAAAATGGATTATTCTATGTTATTATATGTTCACTTATGTAATGTGGATAAAATAAAATACAAAACAATAGAAAAAGATTTTTATGAAAGATTTAGTTACTGTATTTACACCGGTATATAATAGGAAGAATTTAATTGGAAATCTATATCAGAGTTTGTTGTCTCAAACCTATAAAAATTTTGAATGGATTATTGTTGACGATGGGAGCACTGATGATATTGATGAAATTATAAAATCTTATCAAAATGAAGATCGTATATTAATTCGTTTCATCAAACAAGAGAATGGTGGAAAACATAGAGCAATCAACAATGGCGTATTACATGCAAAAGGAGAATTATTTTATATTGTAGATAGTGATGACTATTTAACAAAAGACTCTATAGAACGAATAGTTTTTCATTATCAATATATAAAGAATAATGATAAATTTGCTGGAGTTTGTGGTATGAAATGCTTTCCAGATGGTTCTCGTATAGGGAAAGAGGTTACATGGAAAATTTTAAAAGATTCTTGGATTAACTATTGGATTATAAAAAATATAAAAGGGGATGTTGCGTTTGTTTTTAAAACATCAGTCCTGAGAAATTATTTATTTGACGATATACCCGGAGAAAAATTTTGTGCAGAAAGTTTGGTTCTAAACCGTATTGGAAAAAATTACCTTATGTTATTTTTTAATGAAAAAATATACATCGCAGAGTATTTATCAGACGGTTTATCTGTTTCATCAATCAAAAACAGAATGAATTCACCTAATTATGCCATGAGAATTTATTCAGAAATGGCATCACTAGATATTCCATATTTAAAAAAAATAAAAGCTCATATAAATTACTGGCGTTTTGCTCCTTGCTCTAAATTGAAAATGAAAAATAAAATAAAACAAATAGGAATTTCTAGTTATATTATTTTTATGCCTATTGGCTATTTGTTTCATATGAAAGATAAAAAAAACAATTATATAGATATTAGACATGTCGGATCTAAGCGGTAGAACTTTATTTAAACGGATTAAACCATTAATTAAGGTATTCGTTATAGTAGATTCATATCTTCCTAGGAAACTTAATAATTTTTTATTTGTAAGTTTAAGAGGTATTGGAGGAAAAGTTGGTATTGTGATTAGATACATATTGGTGAAAAATCTAGCAAAAAAATGCGGTGATAATGTTGTAATTAAAGAAAATGTATATATATCTAACATAGAGAAACTAGAACTGGGAGATAATATCAGTATTCATCCGATGTGTTATTTTGAATGTAGCGGAGGATTGATGATCGGAAATAATGTGTCTATTGCCCATTCAAGTTCAATACTAACAAGTACTCACACTTATTCTGATTTTAATTTACCTATTAAATATAATGAAATCCTAAAAAAAACGGTAGTTATCCATGATGATGTATGGATTGGTTGTGGAGTGAGGATTTTATGTGGAGTTCACATTGATACAAGATGTATAATAGGCGCAAATAGTTTGGTTAATAAAAGTGTTGACTCATTCTCTATTTATGGGGGAGTTCCTGCAAAAAAAATAAAATCTTTTCAATGAAAAAAAAGAAATTATTCAAAATAACAAATTCAGCTTATTTTCAAGTCCGGCAACTTCAAGGTCAATTGAATTATTTTTCCGCATATTTCGATGTCATTGCCGTTGCCCCTAAAGGAGAAGGTTGGGAGGAATTACAGAAGCAACAGGCACGTTGTATTCCGGTAAAAATGTCAAGAGCCATAAATCCGATTTTCGATTTAATAACTCTTTTCCAATTGGTAAAACTTTTTATCAAAGAGAAGCCGACTATTGTTCACTCGCACACCCCCAAAGCTGGTCTTTTGGGTATGTTAGCAGCATGGATAGCACGTGTGCCGATCCGTATGCACACGGTAACAGGCTTCCCATTGACGACGGCTACGGGCATAAAAAAACAAATTCTTCGTTTTACGGAACGGTTAACTTACGCTTGTGCCACAAATGTATATCCCAATTCACAAAAGATGTGTGATATTATTTGTTCAATGGGGATCGGCAATCCTAAAAAAATGCTTGTTATCGGTAATGGTGGTTCAAATGGAATTGATACGGCATTCTATTCGCGAAATGCTACACAAGATATTAAGATTTCAACTTTCGATTTCACGTTTGGTTTTGTAGGTCGTATATTTTATGAGAAAGGAATCAATGAATTAGTAGCTTCTTTTATTCGATTACAGAAAGATTATCCTAACATAGGATTACGTTTAATCGGCTTTATGGAAGAAAACCTTTATCCGGTTGATGATTGGGTAAAACAAGAGATTAGCACAAATTCTCACATTGAGTTTGTCGGCTTTCAACAAGATGTTCGTCCCTATCTAATGGGGTGTGAGGCTTTTGTTTTTCCCTCCTATCGTGAAGGTTTCCCTAATGTTGTCATGCAAGCTGGGGCCTTGGAATTACCACAAATCGTTACAGATATCAATGGTTGTAATGAAATAATTGTTCAAAACAAAAATGGAATAATTGTTCCACCACAAGACGAACACGCATTGTATAAAGCCATGAAATATTTTTTGGATAATCCTAATGAGGTAAAAAGAATGGCAAAGAATGCAAGGGCAATGATTACATCACGTTACGAACGCAATAAATTTTGGAAATTGATGCTTGAAGAATACTATCGGCAAATTAAAAATCGAATTAAATAACATCTATGCAAATCATACTGTTATCCGGCGGTTCTGGTAAACGCCTATGGCCGCTTTCCAATAATACACGGTCAAAACAATTTATCAAACTGTTGACTGCGCCCGATGGCTCGAAAGAGTCGATGGTGCAGCGGGTGGTACGGCAATTACGAGAAACCGGCATCTGTGATTCGATTACTGTGGCAACAAGCCAGTCACAACGGGATATCATCATCAACCAGCTTGGAGAAGAGATTCCTGTAGTTACGGAACCGGAGCGTCGCGATACATTCCCGGCTATCGCTCTCGCAAGCTCGTATTTGGCCTACAAACGAAAATGTTCCACCGATGAGATTATAATCGTCATGCCTTGCGACCCTTATACCGAAACAGGTTATTTTGAAACGATTCGCAGGATAGCGGATGCAGTGAAAAACAATGTAGCCGAACTAGTATTGATGGGAATTAACCCCACATATCCGTCAGCAAAATACGGATATGTAGTGCCAGTCAATGATGTACAGAACAAAGGAATATTTCAAGTATCACGCTTTACGGAAAAGCCAGATATGATAACTGCCGAGAAACTTATTTCAGAGGGTGCTTTCTGGAACGGAGGCGTATTCGCTTTTCGGTTGGGGTATATGACAGATATTGTAACCCGACACATCAAAACCGACACTTTTTCAGAAATTCGTTCTCGCTATGGGGAATTTCCGAAAATCAGTTTTGACTACGAAGTCGCTGAAAAAGCGCAGTCGGTAGCCGTCGTACCTTTTGCCGGAGAGTGGAAAGACCTTGGTACATGGAATACGTTGACTGATGAACTATCGGAACACACCATGGGCAATGTTGTCATGGATGAAGAATCCGAAAATACCCACGTCATCAACGAACTTGGACTGCCAATCATGTGCATTGGCACACGGAATCTAGTTATCGCAGCATCAAATGATGGAATCCTAATTTCGGACAAAGATAAAAGCGAGAACATCAAAACTTACGCTGACTGCCTACAACATCGGCCAATGTTCGAAGAACGTCGCTGGGGTGAATACAAAGTTGTCGATACCGCCGAGTTTTCCGACGGTTACAAATCACTTACCAAGCAACTGAAAATCAAATCCGGTAAGAGTATCAGCTATCAGGTACACCGCCATCGCGATGAAGTCTGGACGTTTATCGACGGCGAGGGAGAACTGGTACTCGATGATATCAGGTCGGTTATCAGCAGAGGCGATACGATTACAATCAAGAAAGGTGTTAAACATGCAGTCAGGGCTATCTCTGAATTGACGTTCATCGAGGTGCAGTCCGGAAATCTACTTGCAGAAGAAGACATTGAACAATTTGACTATAAATGGTAAAATCCTTCGTTAAAACCTCTGACAAAAGAATGAAGTTGGTTTACAAGAAAGTTATCGAACCTCAATTAGGCAACCTGATATCCATATTGAAAAAGAAATGATAATCTATAGCATTGATTATTATCAACAAGATCAAGATTGTACTCAATGTGGAAAACATTCGGAATGTATTTGCCGGTAAAATGATAAAATATCACTATCCATATGTAAGTAAGTATATATACCGGACACAGGATCTTGCGAAAGTAGCTTCGTTTTCAGATTCTAAACCGCAGAAACAGCATTACGCAAAAATTAATGGGTTGGAAAAACTTATTATAAATACTGGTAATGAACCTTTTCATTGATTTTTCTAATGAAAAAGACCATCCTTCAATACATGACCGATATCTATCAGGAAGATATTCCCAAACATATCCTTCAAGAAAACAAGATACGCCTGAATTCTTTTTTCCTGGAACAGGAATCCGTACAGAAGAAAGGGACTCAGTTTATATTCAGATATGCATTCTACTCCGTTGAGAAACCCCGAAAGATCACGAAGCAGCATCTATTGAAAGAATATGCAGGGGTGCCTTTGGAAAAAAGGAGCGTACAACCGGAACAAATACCCGATATGAAGCAATATAGTGATATAATACTGTATGGAGATGCCAGCTCTCCTGAAGCACAGCAACAGCTGGCGGAATACCTCCAACAACATAATTCATTAAAAGTCCAGTTGTCTTTTTTTGACAAGAGAAATGATTCCACTAGCAAGGATGAACAAGCCATCGCATATGCGGAACTACAGAAGGCGCTATTTTTTTGCCAAAGAAAAAAGATACCTCTCCTGTTCGTTTCCTTAAAAGGGATGATAGACGACATCCGTTTTCTCAATCTGCTGGAGGAGAGCCATGTCGATTTCAGATGTATCGATTTTCCATGGTTCTGCAAGGAGAATCTGCCTCTGATAAAGGCAGTTGTGCTATATGAAAAGTTGGAAATAAGAATAAATGTATAAGATATCAAGCTTACAGATTGGACTTCAATGTTGCAGCATTGAGGTTTATGAGAAACAATTCTAAATATATTTCTGTTTGGCGAAATCTTATTCTAAAAGGAACTCTAAATAAAAGAATCCACCTTCAGATATCTTTCTTCACTTATCCTCAAAGTATATAATCCAAACATAAATATCAGACCTATTTTCCCTATAACTGAGTAATAAAAAGATTATTCCCCAACACCGTAAACAAAGAAATAACAGAAGCACTTTAAAATGGTGTATCTAACTCACTTTTTTAAGGATAATATCCCTGTTACAGTTATCTGTAGCAGGTGATCCTTTCAAATTGGGCATTAGATGCACCCTTTTCCTTATTCCAACAAATGCGCCTCTTGTAACCTCACCAATTCCCAATACATCTTCAAAAACATCTCCAGATACACCTTCAGACTCGGGAAATAGACGAAAGACTTCCAGCAAAAGAAAGGCACATGAATGGCCGTTCATTCGGAACCTCCATTTCTGGATAGCGTTTCTTTGTCCATCCAAAATAATCTCTATCGGGACAGAACAATAAACAAAAGCATAAATATCAGGCAAAATTGTCCCGATAAAAGAATTATAACATGACTATTGAAGATGAAATCCTCCAATACCTGCACTATCATCCTCTATCAAACAGGGTTGAGATAACGCTTGGGATAACCAATCCTCCCAGTGGCAGGATTGTAAAAAGACTACTGGCCGATGCCGTAACCAAAGGAATGATAGAAGTACTCTAACAATAGTAGTGCCACTATTTTATAAGCAGCACTGCAATTGTTCCTTACCCCAGCAAATGCACCTCCTGTAACCTCACCAACCCCAAATACATCTTCAAGAACACCTCCTGATACACCTTCAGATCCGGGAAATAGACGAAAGACTTCCGGGCAAAAGAGAGGCACGTGAATGGCCGTTCATTCGGAACCTCCATTTCCGGATAGCGTTTCTTCGCCTGGTCAACCGCCATCTTGTTCAGTGAAGCCACGAAGTTAGCCTGGCGTATCGGATTCCATTTCGGGGTTTCAAGAATCACCATCCCATCTTTCCGCTCAGGAATAACCAAATATTCATCCTGCACGTTACGGACGTAATAGCACACAAAAGACAAGGCCTCATAGACATTATCCCCTACATGAATACCGATAACCCGTTCTTCAACCGGTGTACCGGCAAAGCATTCCGCAATCTGTTTCATGGCATACCCATGCAACAAGGCAGCATCAGAAGCCAACAGATAAGCCGGTGCGGTACGCTCTCCTCCCTTATCGATGGCAGCAAAGACAGAAGGACTCCAACAGAGATGGATGAGCTTTCCTTTTTCTTTCTCACGAAGGGAAGCGACACATAAACGGTTATCAAAGACCAAACGGGCTTCTTTCGTTTCCGGATGGAACTGGAACACGTTCCGTACCCTGTCCGGCTTATGGATATCCATCATCAGATAGCCCTGCCAACCGGACACGTGCTTTGTCTTCAAGACGGTTTCGCTTTCCTCCACATCGAAAAGATAAGACAAGAGCTTTTCTCGCTTACAACATACGAAGAGAGAAAGCTCGTCCTGTTCTTTCATCTGCTGCATATCCAAGGAAAGAACAAAAGCCAATTGCCAAGGAGTAAGCTCGGAAAAGCCATGTAATTCAATACAAGACAACGCATCCTTCTCCGGTGAGTAAACGACATATCCCCGGCCACCTATCTCATATCTCAACATGAAATCCCCCTGTTCAGTGGGATGATAATTCTGTAAAACGGTCTGATAATTCATAAAGCAAATATATTAAGTTAGTATTCATCATAATGAGAAATCGGGACCACTCTTGCGTTTCCGTTTCTTTTTGGACGGTATGAGATCATCCTCTTGCGACTTCTTCCCGCTGCCGGTAATGTCAAGTTCCGGAATGGCCATAACTCCCCCACCCTGCATATAGAAAGCCTCACGATCCACCCGCTCACGGAACTCCCCTACCCTATCGATATGTGGCGAGAGACCGACAGCCACACCATCGAAATGCTTCTGGATATTCTGATAAGTGAGCTTACGGGAAAGATCCGCACCTTTAAAGACATGAGCATTTTCCACGTTTTCCATATAAAAGGAAATCCCGTATGCGCCTTTGCTGTTTACATGTTCCGTCACACGGATCGATTCTTCCGCCAACCTTTTCTTAAAATCCTCATAGCCTAAAGAAGCGTTCAATGCCTTAAACACATGGTCATAGAGATAATGCTTCTGTTCATCGGCGCTCATGCCCCGGCCATCAAAACGAATATTACCAAAACGATATTTCTGAGGAAGTGAAACGTCCTTCAGGTAAAAGCCTGAATCCTTGATGCCATAGACATAATAGGATTTGTCCTTCTTGGTGACCAGACGCATATACAATCCTTCTTGTTCCAGGTTCCTTCGGAAATCGGATGTACTTTCGGAAAAAGAGTAGATGCGGTCAAGCTGTTGTAACAGTTCATCCTTGAACAAGGGGTTGAAAAAACCTCCTTTTTCCAGCAATGCGAAAAGGTTGTCATAGCTTTCATCCCCCAATAGGACACGCCATTCTTCATTGGCCAATTTTATTTCTTGCAAGGGTTTATTCAAAGACCGGTATGTATCGGATTGTTCCAGGACAGCCGATACCTTATCCTTGTAATTATAACTACGCATGGCTTTCTTCAAGGCCGCATCGAAATAATAGTTACGGTATTGCGCCTCTCCCAACGTGGTTCTCTTGCCTCCTTCCCTTTCCAAAGGCAACAGACCGTACTTCTGCTCCAGTTCCCTTGAGATCTTTTCGGAACGGCTGTAATTATTTCCGGAAGGAATGCTTTTGCCTTCTTCATCAATTGTGGTCAGCAGCACATGCACATGGCTGTGTGCCTTGTCGGTATTTAGGACAACGGCATAACAGGACTTTCCGTACCCCATCCTCTCGATATATTCCCCGGCAAGAGAAAGCCACTGTTCATCGGAAAGGCTTTCTCCCGGATAGAGGCTCAGAATAAATTCCGCATAAGGTAGTTTCACCCGGTCATTCAACTGGGAGATAAGTTTCATGTAGGCTGGCATGGCGGCCAGTTCGTCACCAGTGGAGGTGTAAAGCACTTTTCCGTTTCCTTCCTTGACCTTGGAAAGCTGGTATTCAATTTTCCGGCTCATGGACAGGTGGGATGAGAAAGAAGGTTGTATCTCGGCTATCATAACAATTTCCGGTTAATGGTTTCTACATCCGAAAGGTATTGGTTAATCCGATCCAATGAATACAATATATTTTCATCGGACGGAAGCGTATTGATATGTTTGGCAAGCTGGTTGATATTGGCTCCTATTTTACGAAGTTCATATATCATTTGCACATCGGTTTTCGATATGCTTCTGCCTTTCAAGGCAGACTCTCTGATAAAGGAAGAAAGGGATTTTCCCTCTTCCTTTGAACGTTGAAGAAGCTGTTCTTTCTCGGCTTCCGTCAAGCGGATCTTTATACTTATATCTCGATTCTCTTTCATATATACAGAGTATGTGAGTGTAACGAACATTGGTCGGCAGCTCGGCTGTCGCAAGGTTTTTTGTACCCACAAAAACATACCTTGCATTAGCAAAGATATACAATAATACTCAGCTGTGAAACAAAACCAGACAAAAGTCTTGATTTCTTAATCCAGATTAACCGCTCACTTTGTTACAAAGTAACTACGCACATTGTAACAGGCGAACGGAAAGCCATTAGTTACAAAATACATAATTACTAATTATATTATTACAAAGTATGAACATACATACTTAATTATAAGATTAAGTATGTACATATTTATATTTATATTTATATATGTAATTACTTATACAATTAAGTAAAAAAGTGTATAATAAATTAATTATAAAAGTATGCAATTATTTAATTTATTATTTATATATTTGCGCACATACTTAAAAACGTACATTATGGGACAAATATTACCAGGAGTAGTCGTAGCTTTTGAGAATCCCAAGGGCGGGGTAGGGAAGTCTACGCTGACAGCTTTGTTTGCAGGTTATATTCATTCGCAGTCAAACGAAGAGGGGGGCTTATCCATTGCCGTGGTGGATATCGACGACATGCAGAACACTATCGGAAAATTACGTGAGGACGAAGCCGAGGACGGAATCATGAAAAAGGAAGAAGAATATGAGGTTATCAATATCTCTTCCTCAGAGTTCATCAACCAACTGGATTTCCTTCAGGACAATTACGACATTATACTTGTCGATTTTCCGGGTAACCTGAAACAAAACGGTGTAGTTGAAACGCTGCACTTCGTTGACGTGATCATCATTCCCTTCGAACCGAACCAGACCGATTTAAGACCTACATTGACCTTTTACTATAACATCTATGAAGGGATTATCGAAAGCCGTCGAAAGATTGGTAAAAAGACTACCGTGCGTGGTGTTATGAACCGTGTTCTTCCGAATGTGCTGGAGTTCAAAGAAATTTTGAAAAATAAAAAAACCTTGCCTTTCGAGTTGATGCAAAACTACATCAAGGATTCAAGGGTTGACTATCAACGCAATTTAAGTACGCTGAGTAAAGCGTACCATCATCCCTGTGATGCTTTCTGTGAAGAGGTATTGGAATTAATCTGTAACCATATAGGAGAATAAAGCTATGGCAACCAACAAAGAAAGGACATCATCAGCCGCCATGAGAAAACTCTTGCTGCAAAGCGCCAGTAAGAAAGAGCAGGAAATCCAGCAGATCGGAAGTGTTGCGGAAAGCACTATCCCCCAACCTGCGATTGAGCACCCCATCCATGAAGAGGTGAAAGAATCGGCTCCAGTCAAAGAAACCGTCCAAGAACCTCAGCCGGAACAAATGGAAAAGCCGGAATCCAAACCTTCCGTGCAGTCTTCTCCAAAAACAGAAGAAAGCAAAGTCTGCGGAAAAAAATTCTCGGAATATCTGGAAGAGCGAAAATTAAAGAACACCGAAGTAATCCGGATATCCAGCGAAACCCACAGAAAGCTGAAGCAGATTGCTATGGCCACTGGATTAGGAATGCACAACATCGCAAACAACATTCTTGAAGACATATTGACCAGCCATAACAAGGAGATTCAAGCGATACTGAAGAAGTATATGAGCATCTGATTCTACTTTCGGAAAAATATATACGCCTGTTCGACTGCATCCGTCGGGCAGGCGTTATTTTTGCACACCGTTTTAGTGAAGGCCGGCATTGAACCGGGACACTTTTACACAACTGCGGAAAAATCCCTTTGCCTATTATCCTGGACAATATGTTAAAGAATTCAAACCTCTACTTGTTTCCACCTCAAAATTTTTTCCGAAAGTAAGAATACGGTAACAAAATCATTTCTTCGTTTTATTTAGGTTTTTAGGGATTTAAGTATTTGTGGGACACTTTTACACAACTAATAAGGGAGGTTTTCCGTATAATCAACTATATTATTGCAAGTTAGCACTTACTGGCATCTTCTCGTAACCGGGACACTTCTGCACAACTAACCGACTATTCGGGACACTTCTGCACAACTGAACAGGAAAGTCGGGATACTTTTACACAACTAGAATCTGCATTCGGGACACTTTTACACAACTAAATCAGGAATCTGGGACACTTCTGCACAACTAAACCGGCCATTCGGGACACTTTTACACAACTGGGGGATCGGAAACAGCCGTAGTCGGGACACTTTTACACAACTAAATCAAGAAACAGCACGAAAAAAATGCTTTGGAATCTTCATTTATAGGGAGTTAGATTCACTATCTCCGTAAAAAAACGTATCTTTGCATCAGTAAACAACAAGTGTCCGCCTATGAAGGAAAGTAATACACAAAAAGAGTTGAGCAGAGTCCCCAGGACTCTCAGCGAGTCTTCCAACACGAAAGTATTGGAAGTTCTATTTGATGCAGGCGGCACTGTCATGTCTGACATTATCATTTACGTGGCATCTTCACAAATGAAAGATCTGTTCGGCGACTGCTGGTTCTCCATCAACGATTTTTGTGAGGTCATGGGGTATGAACGAACCAAGTTGCAACGAAAACTGACCGAGAAGCAGCTTGATTTCCTGTTCAGCAACCAACGTCCGGTATATATCACCGAACAGAACGGCCAAAAGATAGAGCATCCGATAGAGAACACCTTTGAAGCGGCGTTATACCGTTTAGGGACATCCAACCTCAGTGTAGCATACGCCATGAACGGCAAGACGCAATATAAGTTCATTCAAATACTGGACCGCTTTGAGATAAAGGATAACTTCGGCACGAAAAAGCGCACCAAGCGGAATTACAACGTGCATCTGAGCAAAGATCTGATGAATACTTTGCTTACCGAATACAATCTGCTGGAACTGAAAGACTACCGTAACCTGCCCAACCGCAAAGGCTACCGCAAGTTTTATCTGAACCTGGCGAAAATGATTTACCTGATCAAGTATAAGATTGACCAAGGACAAGCACCTTATTTCACCGTTACGGTTGACCAACTTGCCAAGGAATTTGATGTAACGGTAAAGGACAACCATGACCGGAAGAAGAAGGTGACCAGCATCTTAAACGGTATCAACAAAAAGCTGGAGAGAACCAAATTCCAATACCAGTACATCAAAGGAAAAGGGGAGAAGTGGCCCTACACCGTACAGTTTTTCTTTGACCAGGAAACATTGGAATATTTCGACGAAAAGATAAAGGCGATACTGACCTCGCAATATCACGATGCGCTTAAATCATGCTTCTTGTTAAACAAGAAAGGCATTCCCGTGAGCAGACATTATCAATATAAGGATTTCTTTAAATTGGGAACCGGCGAATATTATCATGAATTTACCGCATGGCTTTATTCTGAAGAGGACAAGGAGATTAAGGAGAACATCTACCGGGATATCTATATAAAGGTAGTAGGCATTCGTCCAGAAGACCTTGCCGTCAACTTAAATCCCTAAAAGTTGGAACAAAAACCATAAAATAGTATCTTTGCAGCGGATTGTCAGAAAATTGGCAGCCCGCTTTTTACATACGTCCGTCTGTCTAACAAAAGAGTGGCATCTATCGTTAAGGAATTAACAACAACAGGCGCATGCCTGTACCAGTATGAAACTGGTACGGGGCGTGCCTTTGTTGTTGGAACGCCACGTCCATGTTAGAGGGTACGTTTCCGTACCCTTATATAAACATAAAACAAATTCAATGGTTCAAACAATTGCCACCCTGATAGATGAGACGCTCATGGTAATGGGCGCCCATCTTCACGTGCGGATGACAGACGAAGAAAAGGCGTATCTTGATGTTCATTTCGAGCTTATCCATATCAAAAAGGGAGAACACCTCGTCACCAGGGGCGAGGAAGTATGCTACCTCTATTATCTGGAATCCGGCATCGTCCGGTTATGGTTTCCGGACAAAGAGAATAGAGAGATTTCAGCACGGTTTATCCAAGCCAAAGAGTTCATCAATTTTTTCCTTTCACATGAAGAACACCATGCCCACTACAATATCAAGGCATTGGAGCCATGCAAGATCTGGAGATTGCCCAAAAAAGATCTTCATCAGCTATATGAGTTATCCATCAATTTCAACAAGCTGGCCAGAATACATTTGGTAAGATCCATCAACCGCAAAATAATAAGGGAAGAGGAGTTTTACACACTGGATGCCGAAGCGCGTTACAAAGCGCTTTTGGCCAATGAAAAATGGCTGTTACGTTCAATACCCTTAAAAGACATAGCAAGTTATATCGGCATCACGCCACAAGCATTGAGCAACATCCGAAAGCGCATATAAACCAAACCCTATAAGCCGGGCAGGACAGTTTTACACAACTAATCCTATCCGGCTTTTTTCTGTAGAATTATTCCACACCTGCCGGTTTACGGCACATGTATTTTTTAATGCACATTAAATAAACACGAAAGGCCCTTTAAAAGCCCTTCATAAAATTTGTCCTCCCGTATATAATCTATATGTTTGGAGCGAAAACAACGCGATAAGCACCTTGATTCGGTTCTGCCGACAGGAATCCGCGTAAATTGGAAACACCGTATGAGACAAATAGAAAAATATATAACATTAATAACCTAAAGAGTAATTCCCATGGAACACATCAGACTGACTGCTATCAGCCTTAGCCTGCTGTTATGCACCGTAAGCGCTTTTGCGCAACGCCATTATGAGAACATCCCGGCACTTGAATTGAACTACGGCACTAACCTGTTCGGCAATGCAGGCAACTATTACAACCTGTCCTTTTCCAGATACATCAACCGGACAAGCTATTGGAAAGCCGGGTTTAGCTATTTTGAGAAACCTTACGAATATACAGCCAACCTACCGCAAGTCTCTACCTTGAACCCGGAAGAAACGATTCCCGAAACGATACATGACAAGGGTAAGGACTTTTTTGTGGACGGCGGTTATTACAGAACCCTGGCCTGCAACCTGAAATCCGTTTACTGGGGCATCGGCCTGGGAGGATTCATCGGTACAGAATACGTCCGCCACCCCGATAAGGAATACAACTTCATCATCGGCCCGAAACTGGAAACGGAACTGGAAGTATTCATCCTGCCCCGAACGGCATTGCTTGCCCGCATACAACAACATTGGAATCCCCTATCCATTGACAAGTGGAACACTGTCTGGAACGTAGGAATAAAGATACTGCTCTACTAACCGACAAATCATATCACCATGCTTATTATCATATTGTTAGCCGATACAAATGTATCCGGCCTGATCTCCTTATACCGTGAAATAGGCGCCATGCTGATAGGGGTAGGCTTTCTATGTGCCGGACTAGCGGTACTTAAAAAGCTGATAAGCAACCACGAGCGCACCAAAGAGGCCATCATCACCTATATCACGGCATTGGTCACTTGGCTCATTATCTGGCAACTCTTATGAACGTAGTGGATTTGATACTGGTTGCCATACTCGCCTGTGTCACGCTTCACTTTTACTTTCGGAAAAAGAAGAAAGCACTTTCTTCCGGAAAGGAGAAAGAGAAGCCGATAAGGGAGGCGGTGCGCAAGGAAGGGCAGGAGAGAGCCTGTCCGGTCATCTGCGTGGTATTTCAGCCTGAGCTGGAAGAAGAGGAATTGGCTGCCGAGATAGCCGATATGTACCTGCATGGAAGAGCCTACTACTACTCAGGCAAACCACTGCCGGAACAGCCGAAAGAAGAGCCCATATCCATCAAGTATAAGGATGTGCAATGGGAGAGACTGAAAACGATTCATGTTTAATTAAAAAATAGGAACAAAATGAAAGCAATCGAAAATGTAAGAGAAAAAGCGAACCAAGTCATTAACCGCTATGGAAAGGTTATCTTCACCTTTCTCATATTCTTCACGCTGTTGGGAACGGCACAAGTGGCGGAGGCACAAAGCGGCCTGAAGATTAACAGCCTATCCGAAGTGACAGACAAAGCCAAAGAGGGTGCGGACACCATTCTGGACGTAGCCAAATACATTTTGGCGGCGGTACTCGGCATCGCTCTGGTCTTTGTCATCTATTCGCTTGCCACGAACAATCCCCATGCCAAGGAATACCTGCTCGGCTGGATCATCGCCGTGGTAGTCATCATGGTAGCCTTCCTGATTATCTAAAAACGAAGAGCCATGAGAACCATGCGTAAAATCAACAAGCCGATCAAGTTCTTCGGTCTGTCATCGGGACAGTTCGCCATCTTCATGCTGCTGACGGCCATCATCATCATCGTGAGCATATTCAAGCAGCTGCACCCGATACTCATCATCGGAATCATTTCCGCCATTCTGTTTCTATCCGGTCTGCTGTTCCAAACCTTGAAAAAGGAACACAAGGCCGGTAACCCGGACTACCTGACCGGCCTCCGGATCAAGAACGCCACCCCCCGGCAGATAACGGACAAACGGCAGATTTTCAAATTCATCCTAAAACAGCAACCATGATAGGAATCATCATACTCATATCCCTGCTAATCTGTGCGCTGTGCCTGCTGATTGCTCTGCTGTATATCCGGCAGACAGAGATAGAGGTGAAGGACAAATCCGTGGATCTGGAAAGTGTCTTGCCTATCCAGACCATCACGGAGAACGCCGTCATCAACGGGAACGGTGACATCACCGTCGGCTACCGGCTGCTTCTGCCCGAAGTGTTCACCTTGTCGGAAAGCGAGGCGCAATACATCCATGAGCGGTTGGAGGCTCTTTTGAAGCTGCTTCCGGCAGGCACGGTCATCCATCAGCAGAATTTCTACTATACGGGGCGATACCATCATGCAGAATACTCTTCCAATGCCCTGATAGCGGAGAACAACCGTCATTTCAACGGCAAGGAGATACTGAACAGTTACACCAACCTGTATGTGACGTTCACGAACGGCAGCCGAAACGGTAAGATACGCAAAAGCGCATCGGGCACCTCGCTGATGCGAAAGCTGCACTACCCGTTCAAGCAACCTTATAAGGAATATCAGCAACGGCTGACAGAAATGGAAGCCTTTCTGATGAACTTTGAGAACGGTTTGTCGTCCATCCAGCAGTTTGAGATACGCAAGATGGATGATACGGAACTGAACAACGCCATCTACGACTACGTCAACCTCTCTTACGAGACACCGGAAAACGATGCCACGCAGAAGAGCGTCAACCCTATGGCTGTCAGTGAAAGCGGAAGCATGAAAATAGGGCAGCAGCACGTTTCCATCCTTTCGCTGACCAACGAAGGCGAGCATCTTCAGGAACTGGCCGTGCCGCACACCGGCAAGTCGAAGGCATACGGGGGAAACATAGAGATACCGGACAGCATACGGAGCAAATGCTCGATGCTGTACCCCGTAGGACTTGGCCTGCCGTTCAACCACATCGTAAACATCGTGATAGAGATAACCGATCCAGATGCCACCGTAACGGCCATCGGTGCGGAGAAAGACGCGCTGAACTACATCACCAACTTCTACCCTCCGGCGGCAGAGAAGCAACGCGAGCAGGCAGCCTTCTGCGATGAGATTACCCAGTTCGACTACCAGACCGCCTATACCGCCTTCAATGTCGTGCTGAACGATACAGACCGCACCTCGCTCATGCGGAAAACCGCACTGGTACAGCAAGGCTTCAGCTTTATGAACCAAAGTTCGTGCTATGTGGAGAACGCCGAGCTGTGCAACCTGTTCTTCTGCAACATACCCGGCAATGCCAGGGCCAATTACCGGGGCTTCGTCAACACGACCAAGCAGGCCATCTGCTATCTGCAAAAAGAGGGGATGTACCTTTCGGACGAGAAAGGGCATATCTACCATGACCGTTTCGGTACTCCCGCCAAGATAAACCTCTGGGATTATCCGGCGCTGAACAACAAGAACCGCATCGTTATCGGCCCGTCCGGTTCCGGTAAATCTTTCTGGCTGAACAATTACATCCTGCAAAGCTATGAGCTGGGCCGGGATGTGATGATCATTGACATCGGCGGCTCTTACCGCTCGATGATAGCCTTGAACCGGGGCAAATACTTCGACTCTACCGAGCAGAAGAAATTTGCGTTCAACCCCTTCTTGTGTGACCGTGACAAGAACGGCAAATACCTGTACATCGACACCACGGATGCCGAGTCTGCCGATGACCAGATAAAGACCATCGTCGCCATTATCAGCTACATTTGGAAGGTACGTGAACCCATGCTGCCTGCCGAAAACGCCATTCTCAGGAAATCCGTCATCGGATTTTACGACTATGTGAACAATTCTTCAATAGGAGAGAAGCATGAGCGTATCTTCCCGACGCTGATAACTTACCGGGCTTATCTGAAGGAAGTGTTCAGCAAACGGATGACCGAGTTTGAGAAACAGAAATTCGAGATAGAGGAGCTGTTGCTTTTACTGGAACCCTATACGGACGGAGAGCTGTCATTCCTGCTGAACGCTACCGAGAACGTGGATATCGTGCATGACCGGCTGATAGCCTTCGATATGGAAGATGCCTCTAAGAAAGAGTACTTTCCACTCGTTGCCATCATCACCCTGCAAATGATCGTGGATAAAATCAAGAAACGCCAGGGGTTTGCCAAAGAGCTAATCATCGACGAAGCACTCGACTTCCTGCAAGACGAGAAATTCGGAGACTTCATCGCCTACCTGTACCGAACCTTCCGTAAAAAGGAGGGAAGCATCACGCTGGCCGCACAGAACATCCTGTTTTTGAAAAACATGCCGTCCAGTATCAAGGACTCCATCATCATCAACTGCGCGACCAAGATTATCCTCGACCATTCAGAACACCGGCAGAACCTGCCGGAAGTGAAAGCCGTGCTTTCCATCACGGACGAAGAGGCCTATATGATCGAGTCGTTGCAGCGCACGGAACGCTGGAGAGAGTTTTTCATCAAGATGTCGAACGATGCCTTCATCTTCCGCAACGAGGTGTCCGACTTCGCCGCCGTAGCCTTCGATTCGCGCCAGGCGACAGTAGTACGACTGAAGCAGTTGTTCAACGAAAGCGGCTCGACCTATACGGCCATCAACCGCTATCTGGAGGAAAGGAGGAAAAAGTATGGATGACGCCACCCAAGGGCTGACCGCCCTTCTAGGCTGGTCAACCGACTTCAACGGCAGCGCATACAATCTTGCCGGAAGCATTGCCGCCGCACTTTTGGGCGTTGCGCTCATTTTCGTGGTATGGGCACTCGCCACGAAAAAGGAAAATGCCAAGAGCTATCTGACAGCCTGGCTGGTATGTGTCATATTCACCCTATTATTCATCACCAACAAATAACCGTCATGAAAAGAATCATTCTCATACTCGGACTTGCCGCCTCGATAGGGCTGATGGGAACCGGCAGTGTTCATGCCCAGTTCGTCGTGCATGATCCCGGCCACACCCTGCTGAACTCAACGGAATGGATCGCCAATGTCAAGAAATGGGTTACACAAATCAATGAAATGATCGATGCCCAGGAACTGCGGCTCGGCCTGCAAAAGATCGACCAGTTGAAGGAACTCAAATCATTGAAAGAGCTTGCCGACCTGCTGGACGACGTAGCCTGCCTGAGCAGCGACTACAGCTTTTACCTGAACGTAGGATCGAATTACCACTGCCTGAAATTTCTCAACTTTCAGCGTGTGACCGTCAATCTGAGCCTGAGTACCGACCTGCTGTTCAAGGTGGCCACCGTGACCAGTTACTTCTCGATGAACTCGGAAGGGCGCATGTCCTTTATCGAGCAGGTGAAGGAATCGGTGGAAAAAGCCGCCGAAGAGATGCGTGAGTTTAACGAATCCGTGCGTTCCACGGTCATTTACAAATCCATGAAGGGGCATAACCGGAAGACCTATTACCAGGGACGGTTGGCCGCTTTCACACGACACACCAATTAAAGCGTTATGAATCAAGATAATTTTCTCTGGGGACTTCAGATCACGGACGGTCTGACGATGGAACTCGTTTCGCAAATGACAGTCATCGCCTTCGGTGTTGGTGTCATCTGCTTTATCTGCAACCTAGCATACAACTATCTCTATCACGGAGCCAGCCAGCTGTTAAGCCCGAATGAGGACAAATTTCCCGACATGATGGAAATCGCCCGTTGCCTGGTACTGTTCTTCTGCCTAAGCATATACACCCCCATCGCCCAAACCATCGTAGGCACGATGGAAGTAATCAACGAAGCCACCTCGCTGACCTCCGAGCGTGCGCAGGAATTTGCCCAGTTCATGGCACAATCAGCCATCGAACAAGGAGAGATGATTGCCGAATACGACAAACACAGCCTCCAGTCGGAGGTAGCAGCCGGAGAAGACAGCACCGGCGCCATGCAGCACGAACTGGATAAAAAGATGGAAGAGGACGAAATGACCGGTGTACGCTCCAGCGTGGAGAAGATTGTGCAGCTGCTCAACCCCGCCAACCTCGCCACCCTTGTGCTTCATGGCATTTCCGCCCTATTGGTAGGAATCATACAAGTAGTCATCTTGGGTATCGGCGTGGTCATTGTCAAGCTACTGGTCATTCTCGGCCCGTTTGTCTTTGCCGTAAGCATGTTGCCGGTCTTTCAGAAACAGTTGAGTATCTGGTTCGGTACGCTCTGCTCCGCCTGTATGGTATTCACCGTCATCAATATTCTGAACCAAATCATATGGCAGACCTTCAAGGCCATCTATACGGAAAGTGCCGACATGGTGGACGCAGCTACGCAGCAGATACAATATTTAGGAATGGATCTCGCCCTGATTGGTGCTTATTGCAGCTGTTTCTGGCTATCCTCCAAAATCGTAGGACACAGCGATGCCGGGAAAATCATTTCGAAAACCGTGTCAATCGTCACCACGGCGGCCACCATCGCCCTGATGGGAGGCGCAGCGGCAGGCGGCAAGCTGACCAACGTAGGCGGTGCCGCCTCTATCGGGGCAAGTTTCATAAACGACAACAATAAAAAATAGAACTATGAATCTGATGAAATTCAAAGGAGCAGATGATGCGGTCAAGCTGACTATCCGGCTTTCAGCCGGGTACTGCATCATTCTGACTATCGCTTTTGCCAGCAGTATCATCTTCCTTATCAACAAAATAGAAAAAGCATACGGCCAGGCTCTCGTCATCGACAGGCAGGGAGAAGTCTATGAGGCAAGCAGCCTGTCTGCCAGCGATATGCGGCAATACGAATACATGAACCATGTAAAGACCTTCGTAACCCACTGGTATGCCTTTGACGAGAGCAGCTACGAGAAGAACATTTCGCTTGCGCTCAACCTCATAGGCAACAAGGGGAAGGAGCTGTTGAACGAGTACAACGATGTGAATATGCTGAACTCACTCATACAAAAGAATATCCGTTACGGGGTACGCATCAAGGATGTAGAGATTAACACACAAACGATACCCGTTTCCGGAAAGATAATCTTCACGCAGACCGGGTACCGGGCACGGGGAAGCATCTCACGTAATATCGAAGCGGAGTTCACCATCTATGATATGCTGTCCCGCAGCGAGGAAAATGCGCACGGAGCCAAGATAGAAGATTGGATTGTCCGCTATTCCGAACCCGTGGAAAGCAACGGCACCAACACATCGCAGGCAGCTTCTCCGGGCAAGAATGAAAACCAGTCAGAAACCTCTAAACCAACCGACCATGGAACCGAATAAACTTATCAAAGACAAGAACAAGCTGTTGATGGCCATCCCGGTAATCCTGGGCATCCTCTTCCTTTATGTATTCTTCATCCGTGAGGACGGGAACGTGCCGTCAGGGAGTGACAGACAGGCCGCCTCGCAAGCCTTTTTGGAACCACAGTCGGAAATGGCCGACAAGGTGAACGACAAGATGGAAGCCTATAAGCAGGACAAACTGGAAGAGCAGGAGAAGGCACGCATCCTGAAAGAGTCTCAGGTCAAAGGATCTGATTTTTACTTCGAGCTGCAAAACCAGCAGGAGCGGTATGACCGTGCCACACTGGAGCGCATCCGCCGTATGCAGAACGATCCGTACAGCGAAGTCATGGCAGAATACGGAGGTGGCCGGAACGGACGCTTCTCTCATCAGCTGGAAAGCCAACTGGACGGACTGGAGGACGAGCAGGCGCTCAACGAGATTATCCGGGAAGCCAAGAAGAACTCACGCATCCGCAAGGAACTGGAAGAATCCGACAAATACCGCAAGCGCATGTATGAACGGATTGTCAATTATGACCAAGAGGGAAAAACGGAGAAAGCCGCTGCCAACCCTTCCGGCCATCCATCCGCCGACAGCCTGATGCAAAAAGGCCCGATCTACCATGCCGAAAACGGCAAGCGGGTACGCCGCCAACCGACCTCCGCACCGGGAAACAGCAACCTCTTCAGGGCTTGCATCCACGGCGACCAGACCGTAGTCACGGGCAGTACGGTACGGATGCGGTTGCTTCAGGACGTAACCCTATCCGGCATGAAGATACCGGCCAACACGCTGTTTTACGGTATCGCCACTTTGGGAGCCAACCGCCTCGATGTGGTAGTCAGCAACCTGAAGGTAGGAGACAACCTCAATCCCGTATCGGTGGTTGTCTTCGACAATGATGCCATGGAAGGTTTGAACCTGCCCAATAACCTGAAAGCCAGTGCAGCCAAGCGTATGGAACAAGGTCTTGTACAGAACATTGACATGCCGCTCTCTTCCATCGGCACGATGGCCAGCGAAGTGACCAGCGTAGTCAACGCCACCACCCAGGTAGCCAAGCAAATCTTGAACATGAGCCTCTCACAAGTGAAGGTACATCTCAAGTCCAACTACGAAATGTATATCCAAGAAGAGAGTCAGGAATCGAAGTTGCGTAGGCAAGCCGTGCAAGCGGAGTTACAGAAGCTCTATGAGCAAATGGAACAAGAGAAAACGAACAAGAAAAATCATCCCCTTCAAACATTGATAGACAAATTATGATAGACATTCTCAATTACCTGCTTGCGCTGTCAGCGGTCTTTTTCGGCTATCGGATCTACGTATCACGCCGGAACGGACGAGCCTTTAAAGAAATCCGTCCGCTGACCGTTTCTTTCGGCATTACCCTGCTTCTTCTATGGGGCATTACCGTATTCACCGCCTTTTTTTCAAGAACCGTTTAACATATCGACAACATGAAGAAATATATTTATCTACTGTTTTACTGCTTTGTGTGCAGTCTGCCGCTCTTCGCTCAGGAAAACGGCACTCCCCGGAAACAAGCCATCAGCCAAAAAGACATCTTTATCTCTTTCGACTGTGTGAAACACCTGGTATTTCCTGTGCAAGTATCTGATATCGCCATCGGCGAACAGGAGCTTGTCATGGCCAGCCGGGTAGAAGAGGCGCCCCATATCGTCAGGCTCTCGGCGCAAGCGGAAGGATTCACCGAAGAGACCAACCTGACCGTAGTCTGCATCGACGGAAGCGTTTACACCTATCACATCCGCTACCTTCCCGAAGGCGGCACGGATTCGTACCCGAACATTTACGAGGACAACGGGAAATGGCAGCACCATGACTATCAGGCAGAAGTCAGCGACCTCCATCTGGCCGAGTTCTTCTTTCCGGAGGACATCGCTTACGGAACGCCCGGCAACGAGGTGTCCTTCACTCTGGCCGCCTACAACAACCAGTTGAAAGTATCAACCGCCAAAGATGCCGTGGCATATTCCAACCTGTTTGTGGTGGATAAGGCCATGAACACTTACCACATCACCATCAAACGGGGCAATACCTCCGTATTCACCTACAATTTTGATGACCAGCGCAAATATACCGCCCATGTGGATGTGAACAGCGAGGAAATGGAAAGATGCATCCAAGAGCTGCGCACCAAGAAGCGCAACATCTACAGCCTGGGGGTCATCGAGAACAAGTTTGAGTTGTCAATGGCCAATCTGTATGTGCATGAGGACTTCATGTTTTTCATCTTTGACCTGAAAAACAAATCATACATCGACTACGACATCGAGTTTGTCAAATGTTTCCAGCGTGACCAAAAGAAGAGCAAGAACGCCATCCAGCAAGAAACGACCATCGAACCTATCTATCAGAAAGATTTTGATACGAAAATCAAGGGCAAGAGCCGGAACCGGCTGATACTTGGTTTCGACAAATTCACGATACCCGATGATAAGGTATTCGAGATCGAGATTTACGAGCGAAACGGCGGGCGGCACATCAAGCTGGCCGTGTTGAACGAATACATCCTTTCCGCAGAACCCTTATACAAGCCACAGCCATGAAACTGAGAGAAGCATTAGACACCTATATGTTCGACAACGTGGGACAGTTCGGCGGCATCGCCGAATCACTGGGCTATCAGACCGAATACCGGGACGGATATTTCCGGTTCCGCAAAGACGGGGAAGAGCTGAGCATGAGCGTAAGCGAAATCAGGGAAAAAGCCGGAGCAAAGTACGATGAAAGCCTTCGTGACCAATCAAAAGAACGTGTATCCGCCCTTTTTGACAAGGAACGTGCCAATGATCCTAAATATGTCGCCGAGCTGGAGAAGGATGGCATCAGCATCAAGCGGTGGGAGAACCTGAAGGGACATGACAAGGACGGCTTTACCGTCATCGACCATCGCCTGAAGGTATGCTACACCGGACAGTCGCTCTATGAATACGCCTACAAGCAAGGGAACATCCTCGACGGGAAAGGCACCAAGCTGGAAAAGGGTGTCATGTCTGATTTGATGGAGATACACGGCAAACCGGGGAAGCTCCGTTTCAACGATGACGGAATCTCCGTATTCTACCGCAAAGAGGCGTTGGTTATCCCGGACAAGGTGCTGGGAAAGAAGTTGGGCAAGAAAGAGAAAGAACAGCTGCTTGCCGGTGACATCGTACCCATCACCGTAAATAAGAAGGACATCCTGCTGCAAGTTGACCGGGATCTGAACTCCGTCATCCTGCGCACCAACCAGGAAATCAAGATTCCCGACATCATCGGGCAGACCAGCGAATATGGCGGCTACAAGTTAACCAAAGCCGACAAATACCTGCTCGCCAACGGCCATGCACTGGAGAACAAGCTGCTGCACAGTCCGGAAGGCTACTTCATTGCCGACATCCAACTGACGGATGACAGGAAAGGAGTCATGATACAGAACATACAGAGTATCACTCCCGGCAAGGCACAAGAGCTGATCAAGGCCATGACCCCCAAACTGGAAGCCCATGCGGCCAACATAGAAGCTGCAAAAGAGCAAAAACACGAAGAGGGGCGCAATATGGAAGCCGAGTTTAAGGAAGCGGTGGGCAAACATGACTTTGAAAAAATCGGGAAGCTCAAAGAGGAAGGATATAAACCCAGTGAAGAGTTTATCAAAGGAATCGGTAAGGAACACGGTCTGGATGAAAGGCAAACCCATGAAGTCATCCAGCTGTTCGGCACCAAGCCGGAAGAACAGGGCGAACATGAAAGGCAGGCCGCACGTCTGTTGGATGCCGCACAGACCGACAACTTTCATGTCATCCAAGAGATACAGAAAGAAGGGTACCGGCTCACTCAAGAAGACCTTACCCGGATGCGTGAAACGGGTGTGCAAGCCAACACACTGATAGCCGTACAAAAGATTTTCGGGATGGAAGGCAGCACAAAGACACTGGGAGATGTCAAACTGGCCAGCACACCCAAACCCGACAACAGCAAGGAAATGGCCCGTCCGATAGCCAGCACCATCAACCGGGCTTTCAATGACTTATAACCTAAAAAATCAGGAATTATGGATTACGATGAATTAGTACAGAAAAACATTGCAGGAGAAATCAGTGACTTAGAGTTTCTACTTGCACAGGAAGAGCTTGCACAAGCCTATCAAGAAGAGATGGCTGCCAAGCAGCAAGAGACAAACAACCAAACGGCCAGAGAATGGCTGCTTGATTACGAGAACAGAAATCTATACCAATAAATCATGGATACAGCAAGTGATAAAGCATTACAGCGTTTCGCCGAACTGATGATCGAAAAGATAAAGCAGGTGGAAGACAACTGGCAAAAGCCTTGGTTCGGGATAAAGGGTGGGGGACTTCCGCAAAATATCGAGGGAAGAACCTACAACGGAGTAAATTCCTTCATGTTGTTTCTACTTTCGGAAAAAGAGCAGTACAGCCTGCCGGTCTATATGACCTTCATGCAAGCCAAAGACAACGGCCTTAACATACTGAAAGGAGAAAAGTCATTCCCAGTCATTTACTGGAATTTCTCAGTAAGAGACAAGAACGGAAAGAAAATACCTTTCGACGTATATAAGAACCTGGATAAAAACGAGCAGCAGGAATATAAGGTCACGCCGTTTCTGAAGACATACAATGTGTTCAACGTACAGCAGACCAATCTTCAGGAAACGAAACCGGAGAAATGGGAAGCATTGAAGGAGCAATTCAAGATACCGGCCATCAAGGACGAGCAAGGGATGCTCACCGTGCCTCTGATTGATGCGATGGTACGGGAACAGCAATGGATCTGCCCCATTTATTCCAAGGAAGGAAATAGTGCTTACCATGCAAGGGGAGAAGATAACCATATCGTCGTACCCCTGAAGGGGCAGTTTAAGGACGGAGAGAATTTCTACTCCACACTACTGCATGAGATGGCGCACTCGACTGGAGAACCTGAGCATCTGAACCGGGAAAAAGGCGTGATTTTCGGAGACAAGCAATATGCCAAAGAGGAACTGGTTGCCGAACTCACCTCCGCTACCGTCGGGCAAAGCCTGGGAATATCCACCCATATCCGGGAAGAAAATGCCATGTATCTAAAAAACTGGCTGGGAGCCTTGAAAGAAGATCCCAAATTCATCTACAACATCCTTGCCGATGTAGGAAAAGCCAGCAATATGATTCAGGAACATACCGCACGGATGGAACAGTACCTCACACCGGAGGAACGGTTCACGCAGGCCGTCCTGCAAGACAACCGTCCGGTATTGGAGCAGATGAAAAACGAAGGTTTTACCCCTTCATCACGGTTATTGGAAAGTGTTGCGGCAAACCATCCTACAGCCGACAACCTTGAAACGCTACACAGCACTTTCGGCATTTCGCTGCCTTCCATGGAAGCGGAGCCAGCCATGAAAAATATGAATGAGCCACAGCTCGGATTATAAACTTTTAAAAACCATCATTATGTTTACAGGACAAATTATCGGTTATGTCGGTGCGGATGCCCGGCAGAACAAGAACGGAAAAGGATTCAACTTCCATGTATCCACCAAGTACAAGAACGTGAACAACGAGGAACAGACCCTATGGGTATGCTGTTTCGTGAATTACGAGAGTAAAGTCTTTGAGTATCTGAAAAAAGGGACACAGGTATATGTCTGCGGCGATGTGTATGCCGATGTATTCCAGAAGGATGACGGTAGCCACATCCCATCCGTCAGCCTGACCGTCTCACGCATTGAGTTACTGGGAAAGGCAGAGAAAAAAGAGAGCGGTGACGGAACGGCATCCGGACAACCCCAATAACAGCAACGGCCATGGAAAGAGAGAAGAAAGACCTGTCATTCATCCTGATCCTGCTATCCACGCTCATCGGGACAGCCGTACTGTTTCAGTGGGCTATCGTTACGGGATTATACGCTCCACTACGTAATCCGGCCATGTGGGAAAGGCTGATGGAGAAGGATATCCTATTCCGGTTTCTCTACGTTATCCTGATCGGAGGCCTCGCTTTTCTCTTTCCGGTTGGCAAAGTGAAAGACGAAAACAAGAAATGGGTTTACACCAGTATGACACTGGTTACGGCATCCATGCTGGTTGTCGGATTCAGCCGGTTATCAGCGTGGTATAACCTATTTGTATTTCCCATTCTATTCGTAGCGTACACGCTGCTTGTCATCAAGACTCTGCCTTATTTCATCCGGCGTCATGCCCAATCCGATGATAGCATTTTCGGGTTAAGCCGGGAAGAATCGGCTTTCTACTTCCGCTTTGAAACCGCCTCCGGGCCGCTGGTCATCCATAAGCCGCAGCAGAATGTCTATATCGACGGCGGTCCGGGAAGCGGTAAATCAGAGAGCTGGATCAAGGGAATCATCTACCAGTGCGCCGAGCGCAACTATGCCGGATTCGTGTACGATTGGGAGGGTGATCCCACCAAGGACAAGTCACCCATCCTCTCACGTATCGCATACGGAAGCATCGAACATTTCCGGAACAAGGGGATGGAAACACCCCGTTTCGCCTATATCAACTTTGTGGATATGTCACGCACGGTCAGGGTGAACGTACTTTCTCCGCAATACATGTCAAAGGGAAACGAATCGCTATTCATCCGCAATATCATCATGACACTGATGAAGAATCTGGAAGCAAGCTGGAAGGAAAAGACCGACTTTTGGGCCAACAATGCCATCAACTACGTCTATTCAATCGCCTATAAATGTTTCAAGGAAAGGAAGCTTGGTATCTGTACGCTGCCCCATGTGATAGCCCTTGCCCTTTCTGACAGCAACCTAGTATTCCACTGGCTGTCGGAAGATCCTGAAATCGCATTGAACATGTCCTCCATGCTGACCGCCTGGAAACTGGGTGCACAACAGCAGACAGCCGGAGCCGTATCATCCGCACAGACTCCGTTGGTACTCCTGAACAACAAATACATCTTC
Source organism: Phocaeicola sp. GP0067 (assembly GCF_031119655.1). NCBI lineage: Bacteria > Pseudomonadati > Bacteroidota > Bacteroidia > Bacteroidales > Bacteroidaceae > Phocaeicola > Phocaeicola sp. GP0067. Next base: position 5,051 of record NZ_JAVHZY010000019.1, on the reverse strand, counting down.
TGGGTGTTGTCGCCACTTCCCGAAGAAGAGTTCTCTTTGGATATAACCAACAAGGAACACCCAACGCTGTTATGCGTAGGCAATGCGCCCACCATCAAGGAAGCCGTTTCCCCTGCTATTTCCTGCATCGGCAGCGTCTTGATGTCACAGATGAACAATCCCGGCAAAGCGACCAGCATATTCATGGTAGATGAATTTCCGACCATCCTGTTGCAAGGCATTGACACTTTCATCGGAACCGCCCGGAAGCACAATGTCGCTACCATTCTCGCCGTTCAGGACTTCAACCAAGCGGTCAGGGACTATGGAGAGAAAAGTGCCAACATCCTGAAAGCCTCCTGCGGAACGCAGGCTTACGGTATGACCGGAAATGAGAAGACCGCCAAAGACATCGAGAACTTGCTTGGGGAGAAGAAAGAAGCGCAAGAATCTTATTCACACCAAGCCGGTGGCAATAACAGTGTCACGGAGAGCCTGCAAAAAGAAAAAGTCTTAAAGGCAAGGGACATTGCCGGACAAGCAGCCGGACACTTCATTGGCAAGATTGCCGGAGGCAAGCCGCCATTCTTCAGCGTGCAGATGGATATGTGCCGTTTTGAAGAGAAGGAGATACCCCGTTTCTCCTTACCGGTCAAACTGGGCAACGGCAAAGAAGAGATGGAACTGGAAATCCTGGAAGAGATTATCCAGCAGAACTACATCAAAATCATTGAAGATGTCAACGCCATCCTCAAAAAGATAGAGGACAAATTAAAAGAAAAGTCAGCAGTTCCGCCAACCGGGACACACAAGACAGAACAAAAAATCATCCGATAACATTCAACAAAAGAATCCTACCATGAGAAAAATTCATTCATTATTAGCGGCAGCCTGCTTATTGGCCGCTTCATGCAACAAAGAGGAAATCCAATCGGAAACAGACAAAGCCGGCATGTATCACATCACCGTAGCCGTAACCGGTTCCTCACCCAAAGGCAGTGTGCATATATATAATCTTGACGGCGTGAGATTCAGGAACGAACGCACCGGTACCTCCGCAGCTTCCGTAGATGAGAGTTTCACCGATAAAGCGGAATACAGCACGGAAAAGCCTGTCAGCCAAATTACCGTGCAAGGCATTCTCTATTCAAAAGAGAGTGCTATCATCACCATGCAGATAAAAAAAGACGGGGAAAGCGTATTCAACCAGAGCAAACAGTTGGAGGCCGTTCCCGGTATAGACACTACTGTTGATTTGGTTTACAGTACCTTGAAATAAAAATGCAGACGAATCAAAAAACATATACTTTCTCTTCCATATTTAGATGATATTTCTTATCTTTATGAAAGATAATCTTTCTCATTTATAATCTAAGCTCAGATAAAATGAGATTCAACTAATCCAGTCAACGTTATGAAAGTCGATTTCAATCAGATAAAAACAACCATTTCTCTGCCCGATTTCCTGCTGGAACTAGGATGGAAAATCGTGGAAGGCTCTTCCAACTCCTGTCCCAAAATGAGCAACGGAACGCATACCATCGTCATCAAGCGGAACTCGCAGAACCAATACACCTATTGGGACGTGCATAGTGACAGCGTGCGTGGCCGCAGTATCATGGATCTGATGCAGGAACATCTATTTGAAACAACCGGAAAAATGCCGTCCTTGCGCGAGGTGGGGGAGATCCTTCAGAACTACATCAACACCAACCGCATCACGACACCCGAAAAAAGCCGGTATGAAGTAGGTAACACAAGCATGAGAGCGGACGAACTTCAATTCTACTTGAGCCAGCTACAACCCTACAAGGGCAATTATCTCCAGAAAAGAGGTATCCTGAAAGAAAGCATTGAAAGCCGGTTCTTCAAAGACACTTTCTTTATCCGTGAGGTAAAGAACAAAGGGAGTGTTTACCGCAACGTGTGCATCAAGATGTACAATGAAAACGGTGTGCAAGCCATTTCTCAACGAAATGAAACATTCAAAGGGATTATCGGTGGCAAGTTCGACTGTCTGGCGACCAGCAACCATGACAAAAGCCGCCCGATAGACATTCTCTACATTGGGGAGTCATTTATAGACTGTATCTCCCACTATCAATTACGCCATTCCGGAAACGACCTCAATCTTGTATATGTATCTACGGAAGGGACATTCACGGAAGGACAAATGAGGCTATTACGCCTGATTCTTGACAAGAACCAGGTAAAGGAGCTCCGGAGCATCTTTGACAACGACAAACAAGGGCACAAGTACACTCTATGGCTGCATCGTTACTTTCATGGCGATACGACTGATGTCGAGAGCCTGAGTAACGATGAACTCCGCAACAAGGTACGGAAACTGAAGAACGTCGAACTTTCGGAAAACAAGGATTGGAACGATGATCTGAAAATCTCGTGTGGCATCTGTTCCTCCACGGAGGACGGCCAGTAACCTCATAGATTTGCTCCATCACATAATACGACAACCTATAAAATCAGATCAATATGAATATCAAGCATTTATTTTTTTGTATGCTGCTCATTGCCTTTTCCTCATGCAGCAAACCCGGCTATGAGAAGGCCATTGCGGAATGGGTTCAGACAGATTCTCACGGCACCTGGACGGATTTAAAGTTCGAACTACTGGAAGTGTTGGAAACAGAAGACGTCACCGTATCGGACAGCCTGTGCTACCTGAACAACAAAAGCGCACAATTATCCGCTGTCATACAGAAAGCGGAAAGTCCCCGTGCCTTATTCAAACCGTCCTTTTCCGCCTATATGGAAGCCGAAAAAAGCCTGAAAGCAACGGATGCCATGAAAGCCATGTACCTGCACCGTGACAGTACGGAAGTTATCGGCAAGATATTAAAATGCAGGTATGCCATCGTCCAGCCACACTCAGGGGTGCAGCAGAAAAAGACGGCTTCTTTCCTATTGTCCCCCGACATGGAAAAATGTATCGGCAAACTAAAGCCGACAAGCAAATAATCCGAGCGTAACGATGTGTAGCGACAACGTTTTTTGGGGTTCTTTTTTGGGCGTCTTCCAAAAAAGAACTCCCACACATTTAGATGTGTGGGCTATTCATTACACTACCATCCTTTCCCTTATCAACGGTATATTATCCCGTACCAAATTCAGAATCCGGTCATGATAGGCTGATAATTGGTTAGACTTTCCACGACACTGGCACACCTCCATCCTGCTAAGTGAAAACTCCACCGTTTCCATGCGCCTTCCATCCACCGTTGCCGACATTATCAACGAATCTTCTCTCTTATAATAGGCGTTGCTGAATACACAATGATGCAGCAACTTTCCCTCTTTGTAAAAGTCCGAAAGGCTTTCCAATACCCGAACCATAATATTTCCATCCGCAAACGAAAGATTAAAGAAACGTGATTTGGCAGCAATATAGTCTTTTTCATCCTTTTCAGAATATTTTTTCTTACATTTCCCCATCACCCAATCATGCGCTTCTTCTACATTCAACGGACACAAATAATGAGGATTTCTCGCATCCAATTTATTTTCTATCAGCATATCCACATAGTCCAGCCACAAGTCCGCATCATGTATCACATAGTCATGTCTTAAACAGATTTTTACATACGTCCAATACTTATCTATACCGTATTTTCTCTCTAAAAATCTCAAGAACAAATTCATTTGCCCTGCCTTATATAATATCTCCATCCGATTATCAGTTAATAATGTCATAAAGAAGGAACTCGGACAAATATCATAAAAGGCACCCTTAAATCCATTCCTCGTAAGTTCGGGTATCACTTTCATTCTCGGATAGATAACTGCCGGGCAAATATCATAAATACGGTCATGATGCACATTCCGCTTACGCAATTCCAAAGAACTTCCATATATCCATGCATCGTAATAAAATATAGACATGCCCCGCAGCAAAGACAGCGTTTCTGTCTTGCCCTCTTTATTCATCCAACACTGTACCGCCTCAATTATAAAGTAATTAGCCGGAGACCCTTTTTTCAGCCGGCAGTCCACCATAAAAAAACGGATAACTTGATATTGCTTGTATGTAGTAATCACACAAAAATATTCTTTATATACAGCCGTCCTTTTCCTGCTATTCTCCAATTTCAGGTTCATACCGCAATGAGGACATTTACAGTTTTTCTTATCTTCCTTATCCCGCCATGTATGCCCACAATCCAAACAAAAGCAATTCCCCTTTGCATCACGCTTGAAATAATGCACAAAGCAATGTTTATAGGCATAACGCTTTTGAGCCTCTGAAACGGGAGCTAACTTCCTGCTCCCATTCACGATTTCCATTTGTAATTTTGTCTTGGGTTTCATATCAAAAAAGAGTTAACTGGGTTTGTACTTCGGTGTTGTTCTCACGTTTAGCTTGTTGACGCTTCTTCAACTTTGCCAATTCTTCCTCCTGCAATTTTTTGATAGCAGCCTCACGAGCCGCTTTCTTTTCTTCCTCTGACAATTCAACATGATGATTTACGACTACATTACATTTCAATGGGCTACCCACCTCAATATTATCTTCCTGATAATAGTGCAACGCCATACCAAAAATTTCATCATCACTAAAACCACAGCAACCGCTTTTCTTCACTTGGTTTAAAATATAGGTAATGCAATTATCTATATTCTTTGTAGGTTTTTGATAGACTGGAGCAAACAGACTATCCACCGCTGCCATATTATCAAGGTATGCCTTGATGGTACTTTTAAATTGTTCTGACACTTTCATAGTATATCATTTTTAGATTTCATTTCACAATAAGCCAATTTCACGAGAAACAAGGAGAATAGGCAAATAAGAGCCAACAACGTAACCGACACAACCTTTATCGGACTTGGCGTTATTACCGCTCCGACAAACATAGCCACTGCACAAAGAGCGATGATGACCGAAAAAACAAATTGAATGATTTGCATATACTTCTGCTACTTAGTTTGTTAAACTTCTAATTTTATGCTTCAGCTAGATTTAAAGACCTTTTTTTAAAACCCCTTTCCGGGATGGCCTTTTCTTTCTGCCGACTTTTTTTTTGAGCTTTCATGCCCCATCTGAGTTTATGAGC